>NZ_CP019685.1:1200000-1500000 GCF_002220775.1 Campylobacter sputorum | reverse complement strand
AACTTGCATAGCACCAATTGCTGATATAACAGAAGCTATGATTAAAATAACATCCCAAGGAATACTTCCAGCTTTTAACCCAAGACCAACTGATAAAATTATAACGCCAATTCCGCCAGCATAACCTATACCTATACCGCCTAGTTTAACGCCTAAAAATATCGCTCCAAGTAAAACGATAATTTCTAAAATAAGTGAAATGTCCATTATTTATGCTCCTTAAAATTTAATAGTGTGAAATTTTAGATTTCAAACTTTTTTAATTATTTTCCAGTATGTGACATATGGGGGTTAAGCATATTTTTTGGATCTAAAATTTTATCTATTTCAGCTTTAGATAAATAACCTTTTTCTAGGCAAATATCCCCTACTGCTTTACCTGTTTGTAATGCTTCTTTGGCAATACCTGCTGATTTTTCATAACCAATATATGGATTAAATGCTGTTACTATACCAACTGATCCAAGAACTGATTTTAAGCAAGCTTCTGGTTTAGCTTCTAGATGTTTGATTGCTTTATCAGCGAGTGTGTTCATAGCATTTTCAAGTATTGTTATAGAGTTAAATAGTGCATAAGCAATACCTGGTTCAAATGCATTTAACTCAAATTCGCCTCTTTCAGAGCAAAGCATAATGGTTACATCATTTCCCATAACCTCATAGCAAGCCTCACCTACAACTTCGCAAATTACAGGATTAACCTTTCCTGGCATAATTGAACTACCAGGTTGCATTTTAGGAAGCTCAATCTCTCCTAGACCACATCTTGGGCCTGAGTTCATAAGCCTTAAATCATTTGCAATTTTGCTTAGTCTTACAGCTGCTGTTTTCAAAGTTCCGCTAACTTGCACAAAATCGGCTGTATCTTGTGTAGCAGCTATGAAGTCGCTAGCTGGTTTAAATTCGCTTCCTACTATTTCAGTTAGTTTTTTGTGAACAGCTTTTTTATAATCAGGATGGCAATTAATTCCTGTTCCTATAGCTGTTGCACCCATGTTGAGATATGACATATATTCTCTTGCTTTTGTGATTTGCTCTATACTATCTTTTATATAAGTCGAAAATGCGTTAAATGTATTGCCAAGAGTTGTAGGGACAGCGTCTTCTAGCTCTGTTCTACCCATTTTAATCATATCTTTATAATCTTTTGCTTTTTTATCTAGTTCGTCTTGCAAATGTTTCATGGCTTTAAGAAGATCTGTTAATTTTGCATAAGTAGCTACTTTAATTGAACTTGGATAAGTGTCATTTGTGCTTTGACCTAAGTTTGTGTGATCATTTGGATGAAGATATTTATATTCGCCTTTTTTATGTCCCATGCTTTCTAATGCAATGTTTGTGATGACTTCATTTGCATTCATATTTGTAGAAGTTCCAGCCCCACCTTGAATCATATCAACTACAAACTGATCAGCATATTTGCCAGCAATAATTTCATCGCAAGCTTTTGCGATAGAATCTGCTAATTTTGAATCAAGAACTCCAACTTCTTTGTTTGCTAAAGCCGCTGCTTTTTTAATTTGTGCAAAAGCTTTCACAAAAAATGGATAATCACCAAATGTTCTTCCTGTCATATGGAAATTTTCAACAGCTCTAAATGTTTGAACTCCATAATAAAATTTGTCATCGATTTCTAGTTCGCCTATAAAATCATGCTCTTTTCTTGTTGCCATAATTTCTCTCCTTGTTTTGAATTTGATCTTGCCCGAATTATACACTATAAAATATAAATATAAAATTAAAAAATTAATTTTAATTATTTAATATTTTATAAGAAAATAATATTTCTTTAAGCAAAAAAGGATTAGAATTTAGCCCCTTAAATTTACAAAAATATATTAACCAAATAGTAGAAATTTATAGTAAAGCATGCTTTGAAATTAGTAACTTAGGTTAACCAAGATGGTTTAAGAAATTACCCAAAATAAATTTTGGGTAATTTTAGTAAGTGTAGAATTATTTAAAATTTAAATTTTTAATATCTTGATCTAATTTTAATAACTCATCTGAAGGCGGTGTTGCCACAGGAGCTTTGTGAGAAGTAATTTGCTCAGGAGTTGCAGGCTTATTAGCTATTTTTGTTAAATTTATACTTACGCCATATTTTGAAAGTGCGTTTGCTAAATCAAGCTGTCCTTGTCTTGCGTATTCTTGGCATTGACCTATTATCCTAGTTGCTTCGCTTGGTGCATGGAAGCCATAACTATTTTCACTAAATGCAAAATCCCATCTAATGTGAGCTTTTCTATGCATTTTTAGCGCATCTTTTAATGCTTCACTAATAGCAGCTTTTTGCTCATCTGGATTTAAATTTATAAATTCAGAATGTTTGGCAAGTTCCCCTCTACCTGTTTTAATGTCTGCAATAAGCGATAAAAGTGAATTTTCACATTTTCTTAACTCATAAGAGTGGCGATTTTGTATAAATTCGATTCTTTGTGCTAACTCTTTTGTATCTTGCATATGGCAAGTTTTACAACTTGCTGTTAAATCAGCATAAGGGGTTTGGACTGTATGGTTAGTAACTTTTTGTGCACCTTCTCTTTTATAAGGCATATGGCAATCAGCACAACTTACACCATTTCTTGCGTGAATTCCTGATGAGCTTAGCTCTGCTTCAGGATGTTGCATTTTTACTATAGATGCATCTGTTTGTTTGTGTTTATAATCGAATTTAAAACTTTCATTTTCAAATGCTTCATCATAGTATTCATCAAACATTTCTATCTTAAATGGCTCGTCTTTTGGCCATTTTGACCATGGGAAAGTTAGAGTTGAGTCTTTTCCTTGGAAGTAGTATTCGACATGACATTGCATGCAAACATAACTTCTCATTTCAGCCCTAGTTGCTTTTATACCGCTTTTGACATCAGCTTCATATCCTCTTTGAACCATTGCATTTACAAATGCAGGTCTTGTAACTCTTAAACTCATATCATCAGGATTATGGCAATCAGCACAGCTACTTCCTAAATGTGAGCCTTCGATTGCATCTTCGCCGTGTTTGTTTGCAACCATTTTCATAACATTAAAGTATGGCATTGAGTTCATTTTTGTCCAAGCTGCTTTTTTTACCGCACCATTTTCTTTATCAATATCAAAAAAGCCCATAGGATTATTTGCTGCTTCAACTGGATTTTCACTTAAATGATAATCAGGGTCATTTATGATAGCTGTTAAATGTCCTGTATGGCAGTTAACACAGGCACCTGGTTGACCTTTAAATTTAGGAAGACCATGAGAGTTTAAATACTCTTTATCATTTCTTTTTGTTTCTATTTGATCTATTTGCGAGTAGTAATGTAATCTTGGTCTATTGTAATCAACCGCAAAAGCATATCCATCCCAAAAAACAGTTGCAGCTGGCCATCTTATAAGTTTGCTATATGGCATAGAACCGGCAAATGGCGTCTCAAAGTTGATATCCCTCATAGCTATAAAACTATCAAATTGTGAAGGAAAATTTTTACCCCATTTTTCTATATCTGGATCTAAGTCGCTAACTTTATGAAGCATCATAGGGTATTGTCTTTCTTCAGCTTTTTTCTCGCCAATATCTGCAAAAAGAGCAAACATAGCACCGCCTAATATAACTGCGATTAAAAACGCAATTGTAAAAAGTATTCCATTTTTTTTCATTTTATCTCCTAAATTTTTTATTAGTAATTATGTGCATGACCAACTGATCTATGGCAACTTACGCAGTTAAGCGGCTCATTTCCAGGAGCACTTGCTTTCATAGTTGCATCTATAGAATGTGCGGCATACTCTTTGTGGCATGACATACAGTTGTTTTGTATGATTTTCTTACTTTTTGGTGTTGGACTAAAAGAAACGGGATTATCTTTAAATGTAACTGCATATCCGTGATGAAGCCCACTTTCTGCCTTCATCATCCATTTTCCTATGAAATCATGCGGAACATGACAATCATTACAGGTTGCGACATGTTGATGTCCACCTTTCATCCAGCTTTCATACACTTGATTCATAACATGGCAGTTTTTACAGGATGTTGGATCATTACTCATATATGAAAATCCTTTGGCATACACAAATGTAAAAAGCCCATGCCCTATAACCACTCCAAAACTTATAATAAGAATTAAAATGGCAAAAAAAGATGGGTAGTTTTTGATTTTTTCAACTATACTCAAAAAACCTCCTTTGTAGATTTTATTAATTTTGTATTGTATTATAATTTATTATAAAATTAATTGATATTAATCAATATTTTTTTAAATTTAAACAACTAGCAATGTAAATTTGCGATTAAATACAATATTTATAACAAAAATTGTAAAATTATGGTTTTTATTTTAAGGAATTTAATGTTTCGTTCATTTTTTGCAAATAAAAAGTGGTTATTGTGGTCTTATGGTGGTGGATTATTGCTTGTAATTCTTCTTTATGCACAAGTTCAGTGTAATGTAATGATAAATGAATGGTATAAAGACTTTTACGATATGATGCAAAATATATCTAAACACACAATTGATGAGTATTGGGCGCAGGTTAGAAGGTTTTTGTATATTGCAATGCCTTATGTGATAATCGCTACTTTGACCCAGTATTTTACGAGCATATACACTTTTAGGTGGCGTGAAGCGATGACATTTGATTATATAAATCAATGGAGAGGCATAAAAAAAGATATAGAAGGTTCATCGCAGCGTATTCAAGAAGATATTTATAGATTTGCAAAAATTGTAGAAAGCTTAGGTCTTATTTTTATAAAAGCTGTTATGACTTTAATAGCTTTTTTGCCTATACTTTGGCATTTAAGTGATGGGCTTAGTATACCATTATTTGGAGATACAAAAGGTTCTTTGGTTTGGCTTGCTTTGATTGTCTCAATTGGCGGTATAATCGTATCTTGGTTTGTTGGTATTAAACTTCCAGGGCTTGAATATAATAACCAAAAAGTTGAAGCAGCATTTAGAAAAGAGCTTGTTTATGCAGAAGATGATAAGAAAAATTATGGAGATATAAGCACTTTAACTGAACTTTTTACTGGACTTAGATTTAATTATCATAGACTGTTTTTACATTATGGATATTTTAATATTTGGCTTTATTCTTTTGAACAATTTATGGTTATAGTTCCGCATCTTTTTATGGGAACTTCGCTTTTTAGTGGAGCTATAACTCTTGGCATTTTGATACAAGTTTCAAATGCTTTTTCGCAAGTTAGAGAAAGTTTTTCTATATTAGTAAGTAATTGGACAACTATAACAGAATTAAGGTCAATTCATAAAAGGCTTAAAGAATTTGAGTATAATATCAATTATAAACGATAATTTAATAAAAAATATTTGCTAAAGCTTTAAAATGTTAGAATACGCAAATTTGAAAATTTTAGGAACAAAATTATGAGAAAAATTATCATTGTTTTGCCATTTTTGATTTTATTATTTGCTGGATGTAGTAGTTCTACAAGTGCTGGAATGGTTGGCATTGATAGAAAGCAGCTATTTTTAATAAACGAAAATGAGATGAATCAAGGTGCTAATCAAGCTTACTTAAAAGTTCTTCAAGATGCAAAATCAAAAAATGTATTGAACAATAATAATCTTACAACAAAAAGAGTAAGAGATATAGCAAATAATTTAATATCTCAAGTTGGAGTTTTTAGGCAAGATGCATTAAATTGGGATTGGCAAGTAAATGTTATAAATCAACCTATTTTAAATGCATGGTGTATGCCTGGTGGAAAAATAGTTGTTTATGATGGAATCATTACAAAGCTAAATTTGGATGATGATGAACTTGCTGCAATTATAGGTCATGAGATGTCTCATGCACTAAGAGAACATAGTAGAGAACAAGCAAGTAGAGATAGGATAAAACAACTTGGAATTTTTGCTATATCTCAATTTAGTGGAATTGGTGGAAATTTAGCAAATGTTGCAGCTCAGTATACTTTTGTCTTACCTTTTTCAAGAGAAAATGAAGTTGAAGCTGATAGAATAGGTATAGAGCTTGCCGCAAGGGCTGGATATGATCCAAATGGAGCTGTTAGATTATGGCAAAAAATGGTTGCAGCTAGTAGCTCATCTCAACCAGAGTTTTTGTCAACTCATCCATCTCCGCAAAGCAGGATAGAGGATTTAAAAATAATAGCTAAAAAAATAGAGCCAATTTATAAGGCTAATAAAAGATGATAATATGTCAAAAATAAATAAATTTGTTATAACAAACCCAGAGTTATGTGTAGCTTGTAATGCTTGTATGAAAACTTGCGTAAAAAATGCTTATATCAGAGGAAGACTAGCTAAAAGTAGATTAGATGTTTTAACGCTTGATAGTGGAAAAATGCCAAATCAATGCAGACAGTGTGATGATGCACCATGTGCAAATGTATGCCCAACTTCAACTCTTCGCATAGTAAATAATTGTGTTGAGGTTCATGAAGAACTTTGTATAGGTTGTAAGCTTTGTACTATAGCCTGTCCTTATGGGGCTATAGAAATAAATGGTGAAATTCAGCCATCTATAAAAGATGAGGCAGAGATAAATTTGGAAGTTGGCTGTGTTAGTGGTTTAAAAAGTATAGCTTTAAAATGTGATTTGTGTAGTGGAAGAGATGATGGTCCAGCTTGTGTAGAAATTTGTCCAAAAGGAGCTTTGGTGTTTGTGGATCCTATAAACGCTGAGGCTAAATTTGGTAAAAAATTAAAAGCCGATATGAGTGGGTTTTTAAAGAAAATACTTCCAGAAGTGGATATACAAAATATACCAGTTGTAGAGCCAAAAAAGCCTAAGGTTGTAAAAGAAGCAACTGAAGATAAATCAGAAGAGCCTACTAAAAACAATAATGGAGAAAACTAATGCAAAATATATATTTACTACTTTTTTGTATTTCTATAGTATCGATTTTACTATATAAAAAACCATTATTATCTCAAAAAATAGGCTTTTGTGCAACATCTTTAGTAACGCTGTATGGTGCTATATATTTTTTTATAAATTTAAATCAAGTTATGAGTTTTGAACTTTGTGGAAATTTCATATCAAATCCTAAATTTAGACTAGAACCGCTTGGGAATTTCTTTAGCTTTGTTATATGCTTGATATCTTTTGCTGTATCATTATATAGTATAGAATATGCTAAAAGTTATGTAAAAAAAGCAAATTTGGCGGTATTTACATCTTTATATAGTGCTTTTGTGTTATCAATGCTTTTAGTTGTAGCCAGTGATGGAGTTTTTTCATTTATGCTTTTATGGGAGCTAATGACGCTGATTTCTGCATTTTTGATTATGATAAATGAGCAAAAAGATTCTTCAAGAAGTGTTATGATATATCTTGGCATATCACAAATAGGTGCATTTTGTTTGATGATGGCGCTTATTATAATGGGAAGTTTGGCTGGAAGTTTTGAGTTTTCTAAATTTGGAAATTTAGAATTGTCAAGTTTTTCTTGTTTTGGTATTTTTATTTTACTTTTTATAGGATGTGCTTCAAAAGCTGGTCTTTGGCCTTTTCATGTTTGGCTTCCTCTAGCTCACCCAGCAGCACCATCAAATATCTCTGCTTTAATGAGCGGAATTATGATAAAAGTTCCGCTTTTTGCATTTATTAAATTTACACTAATGCTACCTATATCAACTTATTTTGCATATATATTAATATTTTTTGGAGCCATAGGTGCTGTTTTTAGTGTATTATATGCTGTATTTTCAAGCTATTATAAAGTAGTTACTGCTTATAGTTCATCAGAAAATATCGGTATAATTTTTCTAGGTCTTGGAGTAGCTTATTATGGTATTAGTCAAAATTTGCCTTATGTAACTCTGATTGGTTTTATAGGTGTTCTTTTTCATATATTAAACCATAGTGTTTTTAAGTCTCTTATATTTATGCTTTGTGGAAATATTTATCACGCAACACATTCAAAAGATATGAATGATCTTGGCGGTCTTAGTAAAAAAATGCCAGTTAGTGCAACACTGTTTTTTATAGCCACACTTTGTGTTTGTGCAGTGCCACCATTTAATGGCTTTGCAAGTGAGTGGATAATATATAAAAGTTTTATAGCAAGTGGTGCAAATAATGGCATTGGAGTTAGGTTTTTTTCAATGCTTGGTATAGTTGGATTAGGTGTTGCTGGAGGGCTTGCTATAATGGCATTTTCAAAAACTTTTGGAGTGATATTTTTAGGGTATGCTAGAAATGAAAATATAGCTCAAAATGCAAGAGAAGTTAGTAAGATAATGCTTTTTCCGCTTATACTTTTAGCTATTATAGCGATTTGTCTAGGTGTATTTATGATAAATGTTGTAAAAATACTTTTAGATGTTGTGGATTTTAGTGTAAATTTAAGTGTAGAAAATTTATCAACAAAAGATTTTGTATTATTACCTCTATTTTTAGTAGTATTATCTATATTTTGCATAATCCCATTTTTACTTTTTGTTATATTAAAAGCAAACAATTCTCCGCATAGAATATGCAAACCATGGGCTTGTGGTTTTATTTATAATAAATCAATGCAAACAAACTCAGATTCATTTACAGGAGATCTTAAAAAAGCACTTAGATTTTTATTTAAAAATAAGCGTGAAATTGAGATTGATGGATACTTTTCTAGGGTTAAATACACAAGTAAAATGTATGATTTAATATGGGATAATGCATATAATCCTGTTATTAAATTTTGTGTATTAGTAGCTGATAAGATTGGTATATTTCAAAATGGCAGAACAAATTTATATGCTGTTTATATACTCTTGTATCTTTGTTTGATGGTTGTTTTTGTGTATCACTATTTGTAAGGAAAAATATGGATTTTTTATTAATACTTTTACAGCTTTTTACAGCTTTTTTAGTAGCGCCTTTATTTGATGGAATAGCTAGAAAACTTAGGGCTAAATTTCAATCACGCATAGGACCAAATATTTTTCAAACATATTATGATATTTTAAAGTTAGCAAAAAGAGGAAGAACGAAGCCAGAATGCTCAAGTTTGATATATCAAATTTCGCCATATTTGCTATTTTTATCAAGTGCAATGATGTTTTGTTTATTGCCAGTTACTTATGGAGCTGATTCGCCTTTTGCTCGTATTTCAGATGTTTTGCTTTTTATATATATTGCAGCTATGTTTAGATTTATTTTTATAATATCAGGCATAGATACCGGAAATGCTTTTGGGGCAGTTGGTTCAAGCAGAGAAGCTACTATTGGGGTATATTCTGAGTGCATAGTTATAATGTGTCTTGTTGTTGTTATGCTTGGCATTGGAACTTCAAATTTAGTAGAAATTTCAAATGCAATTAGAGCTGGCGAGTATGGATATTTCATACCATCTTTTGCTATAGCTTCAACTGCATTTATATGGATGATGTATGTTGAGACAGGCAGAAAACCTTATGACTTAGCAGAAGCAGAGCAAGAACTTCAAGAAGGAGTTTTAGGTGAATACAACGGAAAAGATCTTTCTATAATGGGACTTTCTTTAATGCTTAAACAGTTTAGTATGCTCGGGCTTTTTCTTGTTATTTTTGAGCCTTGGAATTTTGATAATCCGATATTAGCTCTGATAGTTTTTATATTAGAGATTGGAATTTTATATGTTTTAGTTGTTTTTATAGATAACTTTGGACCAAGATTTACTATGAGTAAGGGTGTTAGAAAAACGCTTATTTTCCCATTTGCGATAGCTTGTAGTGCTATTTTTTGTTTTATACTTGGAGTTTAGAATGGTAAATTTGATAAATATTTTAGCTATATTAATGATGATAACGAGCTTTTGTGTATTTAGCTTAAGAAAATATAATCAAAGTATAAAAATGTATGCTTTTCAAACGCTTATACTTGTTAGTATATTTGTATGTCTATATTTTAAGTACGATGCAAAAGAGCTTATAATATGGGCAATAACAGCATTTTTTATAAAAGTAGTTTTTGTTCCATGGTTTTTATTAAGACTTGTTAAAAGAATCGGCGTTATAAATGAAGTTGAACCAGTTGGCGGATTTTTTATATCGCCAATCATCGCACTTAGTTTTTCTTTAGCGGTTTCTATGATGTTATATAAGGTTTTCATGGAGTTTTCTATATTTAAAGAAAGTATTTCTATGTTTGGAGCATCTTTTATATTTATGATAGGTGTTTTTGGTTTTATACTAAGAAATTCTTTTATAAAGCAGATTTTATCTTATTGTTTATTTGAAAATGGAATTCATCTTAGCCTAGCACTTATGGCATATAATGCTCATGAGATAGTTGAAGTTGGGATTTTAACAGATGCTGTATTTGCAGTCGTAATAATGGGAATTTTAGCTAAGAGGTATTATAAAATATATGAAACACTTGATACATCTAAGGCTATAAATTTAAAAGGTTGATAAATGAATATTTTATTTTTGATTTTGATTTTACCAATGATATTTGGTGTAACTATGTTTTTTTCGCCTTTAAATTTTAGAGTTTTACAAAATTTACATATAGCATTTAATACCTTGATATCGGCTTTTTTGTTATGTGCTGTTGGTCTTGTTGTAAAAAATGGTTATATTTCTTATTTTAACGAGTTTTTATTTTTAGATTCTCTTGGAGCTATATTTTTATCTTTGATTGCAATAACTGGCTTTTTGGTTAATCTTTACATGAGCTCATATATGAAATGGGAAATTGAAGCTAAGCATATAACATTACGCCAGTTAAAAAACTACTTTTCACTTACTTTTATTTTTACTTTCACAATGACTTTAAGTGTAGTTTGTAACAATATCGCATTTATGTGGGCAGCTATTGAAGCAACAACTCTATCTTCTGTATTTTTAGTTGCTTTAAATAAAGATAAAAAATCAACTGAAAGTGGGTATAAATACATAGTAATATGCAGTATTGGATTGGCATTTGCACTTTATGCGACAATTTTGCTTTATTGTGCTGGAAACAATAATATTAGCGGCGATAGTATGCTTTTTACAAATTTACTTAAAAATGCTGAAAATTTAAATCAAGACGCACTTAAACTTATTTTTATATTTGCATTAATTGGCTTTGGAACAAAAGCCGGTCTTGTCCCAACTCATACTTGGCTTCCAGATGTCCATGCACAAGGGCCTGCACCAACTTCTGCTTTGTTATCTGGAATTTTATTAAAATGTGCAATGCTTGGTCTTATAAAGTATTATGCAATTGTTGGAAAAGGTATTGGGTTTGATTTCGTGCAAACTATAATGGTTGTTTCTGGTCTTATTACACTTTTTGTTGCAGGATTTTTTCTTATACGTCAACACGATGTAAAAAGAATGTTTGCTTATCACTCTATAGTTCATATGGGCGTTATTGCATTTGGGCTTGGAGTAGGCAGTTTTATAGGTATATTTGCAGCTATTTTTCACTGTATGGCACATAGTTTTACAAAGGCTTTAGCGTTTTGCGTAACTGGAAATATGGCAAAAATTTATGGAACAAAAGATATGACTAAGATGGGTTCAATGATAAAAATGGCTCCACTTACAACAGTTTTGTTTGGTATATCCATATGCTCTTTGGTTGGTGTACCAGGATTTGCTATTTTTGTTAGTGAGTTTTGGATATTTAAAGCAGCTGCTTTAAATTCGCAATACATTTTAATGATTCTTTTTGCGATTGCTTTAGCTATTATTTTTATTGCAGATTTTTCACACTTTTTTCTAGCTAGTTTTGGTAAGGTAAATGGTGAGATAAAATATGCAAAAGAGATGACATTGACTGAAAATTTATCACTTATTTTACTTGCTTTGCTAGTAATATCTTTTGGTATATGGCAGTTTGATGTTTTTATGGAACTAATAAATAACAGCGTAAAAATAATAATGCGTTAAGGAAATTTGATGAAATGTGATAAATTTATACAAGCACTAGAACAAAGAGTAAAAATTTTAGAGGTAACAAGACAATGCGAAGATCAAGTTACTGCTTTGGTAGAACTTAATGATTTGCCAGAAGCTGTTAGATTTATGTATTATGATATGGGCGGTTATCTTTCAACAATGGTTGCAAATGATGAGAGGTCTATAAACAAAAACTACGCTTTATATTATGCTCTTTCTATCGAGGGCGGAAAAATGAGCGATGAAGACGAAATAGCACAAGATGAGAAATGTTTTGTAACTATAAAAGCTTTAGTGCCGCCTGAAAATCCAACTTATCCAAGTGTAACTCCATTTGTTCCAGCTTGTGTTTGGTATGAAAGAGAAGCTTATGATATGTTTGGGCTTGTTGCCGAGGGACTTCCTGATAAAAGAAGACTTGTTTTAAGCGATGATTGGCCAAATGATCTTTTTCCGCTTAGAAAAGATTCTATGGATTATAGATACAGACCTGATATGTTAGAACATCAAAATGAACCAGAATACGAGTTTTTAAGACCACAAGGTGCAAATGTTACTGATATTCCTCTTGGTCCGCTTCATGTTACGGCTGATGAGCCAGGACATTTTAGACTTTTTTGTGATGGAGATATGATAGTAGATGCTGATTATAGGTTGTTTTATCAACATCGCGGTATGGAAAAACTAGCAGAAAATAGAATGAATTATGATCAAATGGGTTATCTTGCCGAGAGAGTTTGTGGAATTTGTGGTTACGCACATGCAATAGCGTGTATTGAAGCTGCTGAAAAAGCTATAAATTTAGAAATTCCAGCTCGTGCTCAAGCTATAAGAGTTATATGTTCTGAGATAGAAAGACTTCATTCTCATCTTTTAAATATAGGCTTAGCCTGTGAGGTAACAGGAAACTATACGGCTTTTATGCATATATTTAGAATTCGTGAGTATTCTATGAAATTAGCAGAACTTGTAACTGGCGGTAGAAAAACTTATGGTAGTGTTGTAATGGGTGGTTTAAGACGCGACATAACTGGTGTAGAAATAAAAGAAAGCCTTAAAATTTTACAAACCATAGATACTCAAGTTGATGAAATTTGGGATGCTGTAATGGATGATAAAAGGCAGATAAAACGCTGGAAAGGTGTTGGTATACTTGATAAGCAAATAGCAAGAGATTTTTCAGCAGTTGGTCCAAATATAAGAGGAAGTGGCATAAAAAGAGACACCAGATACGATCATCCATATGATTTTTTTAAGAAAATTAAATTTGATGTAGCAGTTGAGCATGGTGGAGATGTTCTTTCAAGGCTTACTGTTAGATATAAAGAGCTAAAAAGCTCAGTTAGTATAATACGCCAGTGTTTTGAGCTAATGCCACAAACTGCTATTATTGAAGATCCTAAACTTAGAATAAAACCTGAAAATTATGCACTAGCTTATGTTGAGGCGCCAAGGGGTGAAAATGTTCATTGGATTATGCAAGGAAGTGCTCAAAAGGTGTATCGTTGGAGATGTAGGGCTGCAACTTATAACAATTGGCCAAGTTTGAGATTTCAGTTTCATGGAAATACAATAGCAGATGCAGCACTTATAGTCTGTAGTTTGGATCCTTGTTATTCTTGCACAGAAAGAATAACTTTAGTAGATATAAAAACACATAAAACAAGGATTTTGACAAACAAAGATTTAAAAGAATTTTGTAAAACTTTAAAAAATAATCCTTTAAAGGATTTAAGATGATGAAACTTCTTGATATAACAGAAAAATATGGAAAAAGCACTCATAAATATCCATTTGAACCATATGAAGTAGCAAATAATTTTCGCGGAAGACCGCTTTATAAGTATGAGATTTGCATAGGTTGTGCAGCTTGTGGTATAGCTTGTCCGCCAAATGCCATAACCATAAAACTCAATAATGATAAAACAAAATTGATATGGGAATTTAATTGTGCTAGGTGTATATTTTGTGGGCGTTGCGATGAGGTTTGTCCAACTGGAGCTATAAGACTTAGTGATGAGTTTGAATTGGCTGTTAAATTTGATAAATCAGCTTTAATTCAAAGAGGTGAACTTGAAGTAGAGTGTTGTGAAAAATGCGGTAAAGTTTTTAGCACAAAAAGACTTGTTGAGTATAGTTTTTTAAGACTTAGTAAAGCAAATTTAACACCAAAAAGGTTAGAAGATTCAAAAATGTATTTACACATATGTCCAGAATGTAAAAAAAATATGACTGTTGATAATTTTACTAAAACAAATGGAGCAGAGGTAAAATGAAAATTTATGAAGTTCCTCAAAATATAAAAGATGCAAATGCTCTTGAAGATAAATTAAAACTTCTTAAAATAATTGGTAGAAGTTTTAGCGTTTTTAGGATAGATTGTGGTAGTTGCAATGGCTGTGAAATAGAAACATTTGCTGCAATTACGCCTATGTGGGATCCTGAGAGATTTGGTTTTAAGCTAGTTGCAAATCCAAGACATGCGGATATTTTGTTATGCTCTGGTCCTGTTACAAGACAGATGTATTACCCGCTTTTGCGAGCTTATGAGGCTGCTCCTGATCCAAAGCTTGTAGTCGCTCTTGGTGCTTGTGGTTCGAGTGGCGGTATATTTTATGATTGTTATAGTGTTTTAAGCGGCGTTGATAAGATAATTCCTGTTGATGTTTATATACCAGGCTGTCCGCCACATCCTGCTAGTATTATTTATGGCTTAACTTCGGCTCTTGGTGTAATGGATCAAAAACTAAAAAAAATTAGTTTTGAAAAAGAAGAAAAAATGCCTTTGATTGTTGAAGATTCTGTGCTTGATAATATACTTTTTGAAAGAGATTTGTTGGTTCATGCAAAAAGGTTGATGAGTTATATTTTTGGTAGAAAGCTTTATGATAAGTATTTAGATGCTATAAAAGATAGTAAAGACCCACAAGATCCAAAAGAAACAAAAAAATCTATCATAAAAGCAATGCAAAACGAAGAAGACCCTAGATATGCTGAGTGCTTGGGTATATTGCACAATGAAGTTTATATAAAATACATATCTTGCGAAGATGAAGACAAAATAGAACTAAATAGTGCATTTGGTGCAGAAAAATGGTAGAAGTTCATAAACTTACAAAAAGACATCTTGATGGAGAAAAGATAAATACTAGTAAAGCTTCTCAGATAAAAATTTTTTCTACATGCATAGGACATGGTGTTGGAACTATAGATTTTAGTGAAAAAATTTTAGAAATAAGCGATGAGGAATATGAAAAAATTTTAAATTCGCCAAATGAATACATTAAATTTAAGATAGGAAATTTAAGTAGATATTTTGAAATTGAAATTTTTCCAGAACATGCTAAAAGACTTGTTGAAAATATGATAGATTGTAAATTTAAAGAAATTTTATCAAATTTACATGAAGGTTATTTGGTTTTAAGAAAAGATTTTGTTGGTATAAAACATACAAATTCTGGTTTTTAATTGCTAAATATTTTGTTTTAAATTTCTAAAATAAGTATAAATTATAAAAAATTTGATATAATATTCGAAATTTTTTCAAAAAGGATGTTTAATTGGACCCCGAACACTCGGTTTTAATGTTAATATTAGCTGGAGTATTCATACTTATGAATGCTTTTTTTGTTCTTTCTGAGTTTGCTATAGTAAAAGTTCGTAAAACACGCTTAGAAGAACTTATAAAAAACAAAAACTCAAATGCAAAACTTGCCTATGAAATAACTAGATCTTTAGATACATATTTAAGTGCTACGCAGCTTGGTATTACTCTTAGCTCACTTGCCTTAGGTTGGATTGGTGAACCAGCAGTTTCAAGACTTATAGAAGGACCTCTTAAGGAATATTTTGGATTAGAAGGCGTGGTGGTTCATAGCGCTTCTTTTATTATCGCATTTACATTTATCACACTTTGCCACGTAGTTCTTGGCGAACTTGTTCCAAAATCAATAGCAATAGCACAAGCAGAAAAAGCTACTTTGTTTGTTGCAAAACCTCTACATATGTTTTGGATTGTTTTTTCTCCTGTTATCAAAATTTTTGATTTTTGCTCTAGTGTTATACTTAGAATTCTTGGCGTTAGAAGACCAAAAGAAAATGAAATAGCACATTCTGAAGAAGAGATAAAAAGTATCGTTAGTGAGAGTTTTAAAGGCGGTGTTATAGACTCAATGGAGAGCGAGATTATAAAAAATGCGTTTGATTTTAGTGATACTGTTGCAAAGGAGATAATGACGCCTAGAAAAGATATGGTTTGTTTAAATAAACAGAAAAGCTATGAAGAAAATTTAAAGGCAATAGCTGAGTTTAAATACACTCGCTATCCATATATAGATGGTAGCAAGGATGCAGTTTTAGGAATGATACATGTTAGAGATATTTTGCAAAAAGGCATCATTCCAAACAATAAAATTGACTTTGATTCTATAGTTAGAAAATTTCTTATTGTTCCAGAAAGCTCATCTATATCAAAAATTTTAGTTATGATGAATAAAGAAAGAATTTCGGCATCTTTAGTTATCGATGAGTATGGCGGAACTGCTGGGCTTCTTACAATGGAAGATATTATTGAAGAGTTAGTTGGCGATATAAACGATGAGCATGATGATAAAAATTTAAATTATAAAAAAATTAGCGATGAGATTTATGAATTTAACGGAAGATATGAGATTGAAGATATAGAAGAGTTGCTAGATATTAAGTTTGATGATGATTTAGAACAACTTACGATAGGCGGATATGTAACAAGCTTATTTGAAAGATTGCCTATGGTTGGTGATAAAATAGAAGATATTAATTGTATGTATGAGATAACAAAAATGGAACAAAACAGTGTAAAAACTGTAAAAGTTACTAAAAAAATTTATGAAGATGATGAGGATAATTAATAGTATCCCAAGCACAAAGTATCTGAAATTTTGATACGCTTTTCAAATGGAGTAGGTGAGAAAAATTTGCATTTTTCTATGTATATTATGAAGTTATAGTTTAAATTTAAATCATCATAAAATTTTTTTAAATTTACAAATTTGATTCCAGATATTTCAGATATTTCAAGCATATCATAAATTTTAGATCCATTTGATTTTGTTAAATGAGAACTTGGTAATCCAGTAAAAGAACAAAATGTGCTAGAAAGCACAAGCCCATCTAAATTTGTGCATTTTTTCACCACGCTTATGTATTTTTGCGGTATACTCTCTTTTAGTAAAAAAGAAACTCTTGAGTTTTCAAATTTCCCCACTACTATATTTTTCCAAAAAAGATAAGCATTTGATGATATGTTGGCTATCTTTGAAAATTCTGTATTTAATATATATCCATTTAGAAAATTATTTGGTGCTATTGTGATTTTTAACATTTTATTCCTTAAGACTTAGAAAATTTTACAAGATATGTTATTAAAATTGTTTGAAATTATATTTATAAATAAATGATAAAATCAAATAAAATTTAATAAAAGGAGCTTTGTATGGATATAAAAGATGCTATAAAATTTAGACATGCTTGTAAAATTTTTGATAAAAATAAAAAGATAAAAGCTGATGATTTTGATTCTATAATAGAATCAGCAAGACTTAGCCCATCTTCTTTGGGAATGGAGCATTGGGATTTATTGTTAGTTGAAAATAAAGAAATCAGGGAAAAATTAAAAATTGAATGCTGGAATCAAGCTCAGATTACAACTGCTTCGCATCTACTAGTAGTTTATGCAAAAATTTCAGATCTCAAACCAGGAAGTGAATATATAAAAGATATGATTTCAAGAAGAGCTGATAAAAATAGCGAACAACACGAACAATATATAACTAAAATTGAAGGTTTTATAAAAAGTAATGTTGGTCTTAGTGATGATAAAATATTTGCTTGGAGTAAAGCCCAGTGTTTTCTTGCGTGTGAAAATATGATGTTAATGGCAGCAACCTTGGGTATAGATAGTTGCCCGATAGAAGGTTGGTTTAGCGAAGAAAATTTGCATAAAATTTTAAATAACGACCCAAAAGATAGGCGTATAGCTATGTTGCTTACTTTTGGATATAGACTAAATGAACAAAAACCAAAAATTCGTAGAAGTAAAGATGAAATTTTAAGCATTGTTTAATGTTTATATTTTAAAATTATGCAGATATGTATAATAAATTTGTATTGTAAAATTTTTTAAAATACAAATTTCCTACATTTCTCAACAATAATTTTATAAATTTACAATCCCTCTACTTTTTTCAGCTCACTTTAAGCAATATTTCTATACAATTCAATTTCCGCTTCGCAGAAAAACCTTTTAAAAAGATCTTTTTTGTTGTTAAGTGTGTTTTTTAAATTAATATTGTTAAACATTTTTAGTCAATCTTTGAAATCTAAACAAGTGATCGATTGAGCCATCTATTTTTAGGCTTTCTTTGGAAAGTAAAAAGTAGTAAAAAATATAATTATTAATAATAAAGATTAAAATATCAAATTATTAAAAAATAAAAAGTTTTTAGATTAAAACTTCATATAAAAGCGTGATTAAATTTCTTTAAGTTATTTAGAAATTTATACAAACACCTTAGATTTATCATTATATGAAAAACTAAGTTTTTCGTAAATGTATGTAACTTTAGGTGGGTGTAAGAGAGTAAAACTCCTACACGCAGAACGGACTTTGTTCGTTTAAGTAATAAATATGGAGAGTTTGATCCTGGCTCAGAGTGAACGCTGGCGGCGTGCCTAATACATGCAAGTCGAACGATGAAGTCCTAGCTTGCTAGGATGGATTAGTGGCGCACGGGTGAGTAATGTATAGCTAATCTGCCCCATAGAGAGGAACAACACTTAGAAATGAGTGCTAATACCTCATACTCCAATTATACATAAGTTTAATTGGGAAAAGTAGCTCTTAATAATATATATCAAAGATAATTTATAAATAAAAAATCATAAATATAACAATGAGTTTTTTTAAAGCTTTATATTAATAAAGCAAAAAAAGCAAAGTAGTTAGATTTATTTAGTTTTTAAATATTTTTAAACATAAACAAATTTAATCATAATAATTAAATTTAAATTATCACTAAATTTCTAAACCATCATTTAGAAATATCTTAATATATATTATTAAGAGCTTTCGCTATGGGATGAGGCTATATTGTATCAGCTAGTTGGTAAGGTAATGGCTTACCAAGGCTATGACGCATAACTGGTCTGAGAGGATGATCAGTCACACTGGAACTGAGACACGGTCCAGACTCCTACGGGAGGCAGCAGTAGGGAATATTGCTCAATGGGGGAAACCCTGAAGCAGCAACGCCGCGTGGAGGATGACACTTTTCGGAGCGTAAACTCCTTTTCTTTGGGAAGAATAATGACGGTACCAAAGGAATAAGCACCGGCTAACTCCGTGCCAGCAGCCGCGGTAATACGGAGGGTGCAAGCGTTACTCGGAATCACTGGGCGTAAAGGACGCGTAGGTGGATAGATAAGTCTCTTGTGAAATCTAGTAGCTTAACTACTAAACTGCTTGGGAAACTATCTATCTAGAGTAAGGGAGAGGCAGATGGAATTCTTGGTGTAGGGGTAAAATCCGTAGATATCAAGAGGAATACTTATTGCGAAGGCGATCTGCTAGAACTTAACTGACACTAATGCGTGAAAGCGTGGGGAGCAAACAGGATTAGATACCCTGGTAGTCCACGCCCTAAACGATGTATACTGGTTGTTGCTATGCTAGTCATGGCAGTAATCCACCTAACGGATTAAGTATACCGCCTGGGGAGTACGGTCGCAAGATTAAAACTCAAAGGAATAGACGGGGACCCGCACAAGCGGTGGAGCATGTGGTTTAATTCGAAGATACGCGAAGAACCTTACCCGGACTTGATATCTAACAAATCATCTAGAGATAGAAGAGTGTCTGCTTGCAGAAATGTTAAGACAGGTGCTGCACGGCTGTCGTCAGCTCGTGTCGTGAGATGTTGGGTTAAGTCCCGCAACGAGCGCAACCCACGTGTTTAGTTGCTAACAGTTAGGCTGAGCACTCTAA
Source organism: Campylobacter sputorum (assembly GCF_002220775.1). Lineage (NCBI taxonomy): Bacteria > Pseudomonadati > Campylobacterota > Epsilonproteobacteria > Campylobacterales > Campylobacteraceae > Campylobacter > Campylobacter sputorum. The sequence goes on along the minus strand of NZ_CP019685.1, from coordinate 1,480,146 downwards.
ACAGACTGCCTTCGTAAGGAGGAGGAAGGTGTGGACGACGTCAAGTCATCATGGCCCTTATGTCCGGGGCGACACACGTGCTACAATGGCATATACAATAAGACGCAATATCGCGAGATGGAGCAAATCTATAAAATATGTCCCAGTTCGGATTGGAGTCTGCAACTCGACTCCATGAAGCCGGAATCGCTAGTAATCGTAGATCAGCCATGCTACGGTGAATACGTTCCCGGGTCTTGTACTCACCGCCCGTCACACCATGGGAGTTGATTTCACTCGAAGCCCAAATACCAAATTGGTTATGGTCCACAGTGGAATCAGCGACTGGGGTGAAGTCGTAACAAGGTAACCGTAGGAGAACCTGCGGTTGGATCACCTCCTTTCTAGAGTACAATGAATATTTCTCACAAAATATTCATCAAAGGAAAATTTTAGATTAGTATATATAAACTAATCTACTCAATCATCCTTGTTTAGTTTTCAGAGATTGATCTTAATAAAGATATATAGTGCTAAAAAGAAATTATATAATTTAGATTTTACTTAAATAAAAAATAATTTATTTTATTGTTTAAAGCTATCTAAAACAGAATATGTGAGCTTTGCACAATAAAAAGCAAACTGCTTTGCTTTTTAATTGATTACTGTTGTGAGCAAAGCGAACCAGTAAGCATACTGCGTGCATTTGAGTTTATTTGCATAAGAAAATATATAAATATGGGGAATTAGCTCAGCTGGGAGAGCGCCTGCTTTGCACAATAAAAAGCAAACTGCTTTGCTTTTTAATTGATTACTGTTGTGAGCAAAGCGAACCAGTAAGCATACTGCGTGCATTTGAGTTTATTTGCATAAGAAAATATATAAATATGGGGAATTAGCTCAGCTGGGAGAGCGCCTGCTTTGCACAATAAAAAGCAAACTGCTTTGCTTTTTAATTGATTACTGTTGTGAGCAAAGCGAACCAGTAAGCATACTGCGTGCATTTGAGTTTATTTGCATAAGAAAATATATAAATATGGGGAATTAGCTCAGCTGGGAGAGCGCCTGCTTTGCACGCAGGAGGTCAGCGGTTCGATCCCGCTATTCTCCACCATTTAGATAATACAGAACTGAATATGGAAAACAGATTAAAGAAAATATCCGTTATCTGCACTCAGACATCCGTATTTGGTAAGAGGGCCTATAGCTCAGCTGGTTAGAGTGCACCCCTGATAAGGGTGAGGTCATAAGTTCAAGTCTTATTAGGCCCACCATTATATCATTAATTAGTTTTTAGTGCATTGTTATAATAAAAATGTTTATAATATAATATTATTTAATCCAAAAAAACTTCTAGTATTCATTTTATTCAAATGCTAAATTTAAAATAGCTTTAAATCTTAAATTTGTTTTTATAGTTGCTTGTATTATAACGAGATACTATTTAACTGTTATTATTAAGATAAATTTAATATCTAGAGTAATCATATATAATGATGAATATTAAAAAAACTAAATTTTGTGTATTATTTAGTTTTAGCACTGTCTTATGTAAATATTTATTATTAAGACTTAATAACTTCTGTTATTATCCAATCAAAATATAAATAACAATTTATGATTTTATTTATATGTTTTATAAAATATTTTTTATACCCTGTATTGGTTTTAAAACTTATTGCTATTTTTAAAGATTTTCTTCTAAAACTACTTATAATTTTAGATATTTTAATAATACACAAATTTTAAAAAGTTATAAAGAGAAAAATAGTCTTAAGTGTGTTTTGATATAATTATAAATAAATATTTATATAAAGTGCAATTAAAATGAATAAGGAAATTTCTTTTCGTTTTACGATTATAATGATTTTTAGCTTTTTATCATTGTTTATTATTATGATAATGTTTGGCTTCCAGTATATTTTTAGTGAAAAACTTGCTAAAAATATAACTCTTGAAAAATTTGAAACAATGGTAAATCAAATTGAAGCAGGTGCTATTAATAGACATGAGACAAATATTGATTCTATTGAACAACTTGCTAAGATTATGGAATATTACAATATTAATAACGCAAAAGATACTCAAAATAATAAATATAAATTGCTTGATGTTTTTAGTGCTATTTTAAATAACAAAACTAGGTTTTATGCTATTTATATTGGCGATAAAGATAATAATTATTTTGAAGTTATCAAACTTACACCCTTTGATGATGAAAAATACAACACCACAAGTAACGAGAAGTGGGCACTTATCGAGGTTAAAGAAAACGATATTGGTTATAAGTATATTAGTTTTTATGATAAAAATTTACACAAAACTAGGGAATTAAGATTACAAGATAATTATCTTGTAAGTGCTCGTCCTTGGTTTAAAGAAGCAAATGTAAGCGTTACAAAAATATCTCCGTATGAATTTACAGCAGCTTTAATTCAAGGTGTTATGGGTATGACTTATACTAAAAAAATTAACGAAAATACTGTTTTGGCAATAGATTTACTAATAGATGATATAAAAAATTATTTAAAAGAAAGCTCTAAAGTTTTTAATACTGAGTTTTATATGTATTCATCAAACGATAAACAACTTATAATAAAATCACAAAATGCTAGTTCCAACATTGTATTAAATGATATTTTAAAAAACAAAAATGACTATCTTTATACGGATAAAAATGGTGAGACATTTATATACAAGATTTTAAATTTAAATCAAACATACATAATTTTATTAGTTAATTTAAACGAAGCAAAAAGCGAATATTCTGATAAATTTAAATATATGATTTATATAACAATTGGTGTTATTTTACTACTTTTGCCTTTTATTTTTTATATGTCAATGCTTATTTCAAAACCTATTATTGCTTTAGTTAAAAACACTATTTTAATCAAAGAGCATAAATTTAACGAAATAAAAACTATAAATTCTAGAGTAAAAGAAATTTCACAGCTTGTAAGTTCTCTTACAGATATGGCTGATTCAATTCATGATTATCAAACAAATTTAGAGAGCAAAATTCGCCAAAGAACAGAGCAATTAGAAGAGAAAAATAACGAGTTGCAAATTCTTTCGATTACTGATAGACTTACTGGGATTTTCAATCGTATTAAAATTGATGAAGTTTTAGAGCAACATATGGAAAATGCAAATGATTTTGGTGTTAACTTTGGTTTAATAATGATAGATATAGATCATTTTAAAGCTGTTAATGATACATATGGTCATAACACAGGAGATATTGTACTTAAGGAATTTGCATCTATTATTAAAAGAAATGTTCGTTCAACTGATACTTTTGGTCGTTGGGGTGGTGAAGAATTTATGATAATTTGCGTAGATGTAAATTTGGAAATTTTAACTAAAATAGCAAACAAATTTAAAAAACTTATCGAAGAACATGATTTTTCAATAATTCACAAAAAAACTGCAAGTTTTGGTGTGTCTATATACAAACAAGGCGAGAAGGTAGAACAAATGGTTGATCGTGCAGATAAAGCACTTTATAAAGCTAAAGAAAATGGCAGAAATCAAGTTGTAAATGAGAGTGAAGTTTAATTAGTATAAGTAGTAAATAGTAATGTATGTTTTAATAAATATTTAAGCTTAAATTAGTATAATTACATTTCCGTTTCGCAGAAAAAGAAAAATAAACGAAGCGATGTTATTTAACTTACTATTGTTAAAAGTCACAAACAAGTTTTAATAAAATAAAACAATTTTACAGGACCTTGTTAAAGCTTTAATTATATTGATTACAAAAAAGCAAGCTTTTAGATTTATCTGTTATCTAAATTTAAAAGTTTAAAGATTATGTCACGGTATATAAAGAGTTAAAAACTTATCTTTATATATTATTAATCTCTTTCCGTCTTAAATCATATATAATTAAACATTGTAAATAAAGTAAGATAAAAATAAAGAGAGAATTTTTTAGACATTTAAAAGTTTAAAAGGTAACTTTTTATTAATTAAATAATAAAAATATAGTTCTTATTTATAACTTTATTAGCTATAGAGTTTAAATATCAATTATTAATATTTAATTATTTAAAATATTTTTATTACTATTTATCTTTAACAAGGAAGTGATGCGAATTAGAATATAAACATAATAAACAATTCTAATAAATTCCAAAGACAATAAAATTAAATTTACTTACAATCGGTGAATTTATGTTTTTGTTGTAAATCTTTATAACTTTAGGTGGGTTGAGAGAGTGCTTGCACTCCCCACCGTAAAGACGAATTTTATTCGTCTGCGGAATTAAAAAAAGGTAAGCTACTAAGAGCAAATGGTGGATGCCTTGGCTGGTAGAGGCGATGAAGGACGTACTAGACTGCGATAAGACACGGGGAGCTGTCAAGAAGCTTTGATCCGTGTATTTCCGAATGGGGCAACCCAGTGTATAGTAATATACATTATACGGGTTACAGAGAATAGATTAAATACCAAATTTTATTATTAAATTTATTATGATTAACTTTTAAATTATTTCTTAGTCTATAAATCATAGTTTAGAAATAACTATAAAAGAGTAATAAATAGAATAGATAAAAATATTTTTTACTTCATAAAGATTAATTATAATAAACTAAAAACTAAAATTTCTGTATATAGTTATCTGTTGTCTGTAATCCGTAGGCGAACGTGGGGAATTGAAACATCTTAGTACCCACAGGAAAAGAAATCAAAAGAGATTACGCTAGTAGCGGCGAGCGAACGCGTAAGAGGGCAAACCACTAGTTTACTAGTGGGGTTGTAGGACTGCATAAAAGACTAAAACATGATAGTAAAACAATCTGGAAAGATTGAGCATAGAGGGTGATACTCCCGTATACGAAATCATCTTTTTACTTAGCAGTATCCTGAGTAGGGCGAGGCACGTGAAACCTTGTCTGAATCTGGGAAGACCACTTTCCAACCCTAAATACTACTACTAGACCGATAGTGCACAAGTACCGTGAGGGAAAGGTGAAAAGAACTGAGGTGATCAGAGTGAAATAGAACCTGAAACCATTTGCTTACAATCATTCAGAGCACGATTCTTTATGACGTGTGATGGACTGCCTTTTGCATAATGAGCCTGCGAGTTGTGGTGTCTGGCAAGGTTAAGGAAACCCGGAGCCGTAGCGAAAGCGAGTCTTAATAGGGCGTTTAGTCAGATGCTGCAGACCCGAAACGATGTGATCTATCCATGAGCAGGTTGAAACCGGTGTAAAAACCGGCGGAGGACCGAACTGGCAAGCGTTGAAAAGCTTTCGGATGACTTGTGGATAGGGGTGAAAGGCCAATCAAACATCGTGATAGCTGGTTCTCTCCGAAATATATTGAGGTATAGCGTTGTGTCGTAACTATAAGGGGTAGAGCACTGAATGGGCTAGGGCGTATACCAATGTACCAAACCCTATCAAACTCCGAATACTTATAGTGTAATCACAGCAGTCAGGCGGCGAGTGATAAAATCCGTCGTCAAGAGGGGAACAACCCAGACTACCGACTAAGGTCCCCAAATCTTATTTAAGTGGAAAACGATGTGAAGTTACTGAAACAACCAGGAGGTTGGCTTAGAAGCAGCCATCCTTTAAAGATAGCGTAATAGCTCACTGGTCTAGTGATTTTGCGCGGAAAATATAACGGGGCTAAAATAAGTACCGAAGTCGTAGATTCGGAATACAGATTACAGAATACAGATTACAGAGTTTAAAGAAATAAAACAGAGTGAATACAAATAATAAAAAACTAGATGTAACTGATTTAGAAATTTATAAATCATCTTATAATCTTATGTTAGAAATTCACAAATTAACACTATCTTATCCAAAGATAGAACAATTTGGTGGTATAGCTGATCAATTAAGAAGATCAAGTAAAAGTATAACTGCTAATATGGTAGAAGGTTATGCTAAACATAGATTCTATAAAGATGAGTTTAAAAGAATGCTAGTTTATTCAATAGGAAGTACAGATGAAACTATCTTATGGATAAGAGTTTCAAAAGATTTAGGTTACATTGATGAAAAAATATCTAATAAATTAATAAAAGAGTATAAAATCTTAGTTAGAAGATTATCTGTATTTACAAGTAGTATTAAATAATTAACTTTAAATTCCGTAATCCGTATTCTGTCATCTGTATTCCGTCTGGTAGGAGAGCGTTGCATTCAGCGTTGAAGGTGTACCGGTAAGGAGCGCTGGAGCGGATGCAAGTGAGCATGCAGGCATGAGTAGCGATAATTAATGTGAGAATCATTAACGCCGTAAACCCAAGGTTTCCTACGCGATGCTCGTCATCGTAGGGTTAGTCGGGTCCTAAGCAAAGTCCGAAAGGGGTATGCGATGGAAAATTGGTTAATATTCCAATACCTTTGATTATGTGCGATGGAAGGACGCTTAAAGCTAGTGGGGCTAACTGATGGAATAGTTAGTCTAAGGATGTAGGTTGAGTTATAGGCAAATCCGTAACTCTTTATCTGAAATCTTAAAGGCTTACAAAACTCTTCGGAGTAGCGTAAGAACCCATGATGCTATAGAGCCAAGAAAAGTTTCTAAGTTTAGTAATCAAAGCCCGTACCGTAAACCGACACAGGTGGGTGGGATGAGTATTCTAAGGCGCGTGGAAGAACTCTCTTTAAGGAACTCTGCAAAATAGCACCGTATCTTCGGTATAAGGTGTGCCTACCAGGGTGTTAAAGCCCTAGAGGTTACAACAAAGAGTCCCTCCCGACTGTTTACCAAAAACACAGCACTCTGCTAACACGTAAGTGGATGTATAGGGTGTGACGCCTGCCCGGTGCTCGAAGGTTAATTGATGGGGTTAGCATTAGCGAAGCTCTTGATCGAAGCCCGAGTAAACGGCGGCCGTAACTATAACGGTCCTAAGGTAGCGAAATTCCTTGTCGGTTAAATACCGACCTGCATGAATGGCGTAACGAGATGGGAGCTGTCTCAAAGAGGGATCCAGTGAAATTGTAGTGGAGGTGAAAATTCCTCCTACCCGCGGCAAGACGGAAAGACCCCGTGGACCTTTACTATAGCTTGACACTGCTACTTGGATAAAAATGCGCAGGATAGGTGGGAGGCTTTGATCCATAGATTTTGGTTTATGGTGAGCCATTGTTGAGATACCACTCTTTTTTATTTGGGTAGCTAACTAGCATGAGTTATCCTCATGTAGGACAATGTCTGGTGGGTAGTTTGACTGGGGCGGTCGCCTCCCAAAATGTAACGGAGGCTTACAAAGGTTAGTTCAGAACGGTTGGAAATCGTTTGTAGAGTATAAAGGCATAAACTAGCTTAACTGTGAGGCATACAAGCCGAGCAGAGACGAAAGTCGGTCTTAGTGATCCGGTGGTTCTGTGTGGAAGGGCCATCGCTCAAAGGATAAAAGGTACCCCGGGGATAACAGGCTGATCTCCCCCAAGAGCTCACATCGACGGGGAGGTTTGGCACCTCGATGTCGGCTCATCGCATCCTGGGGCTGGAGCAGGTCCCAAGGGTATGGCTGTTCGCCATTTAAAGCGGTACGCGAGCTGGGTTCAGAACGTCGTGAGACAGTTCGGTCCCTATCTGCCGTGGGCGTAAGAAGATTGAGGAGAGTTGACCCTAGTACGAGAGGACCGGGTCGAACCAACCACTGGTGTATGGGTTGTTCTGCCAAGAGCATCGCCCAGTAGCTAAGTTGGGATGTGATAAGAGCTGAAAGCATCTAAGCTCGAAGCCAACTCCAAGATGAATCTTCTTTTAAGAGCTCTTATAGACTATAAGTTTGATAGGCTGGATGTGTAAGTGATGTAAGTCATTTAGCTGACCAGTACTAATAGCTCGTTTGCTTATCTTTTATTTTTTTTGTTTGTCTTTTTTCTACTAAACTGCGTCAGACTTCATATAGTTCTGCGGTCATTACCTATATGGTAACTCCCTTGAACTCATTTGTCTTCCTTGTTTAGCGAAAAAATACCTCCAAAAATACATAATAACTATACAAATAAATAGTTAAAATTAAGCATCACTTCCTTGTTAAGGATAAAATTAATAATGATTTAGTTTAGTGTAAGAACAATTGCACGAAAGCTTGATTAGATTTTTGCATTCATTACCTTTAAGGTAACTCACTTAAAACTAATCAAACTTTTTACAAGCCTTACATCTAATCACAAATCAAGTTTGCTAGAAAGATATAAAAGTGAAATATCTTTAATCCTTAATAAGTAAAAAGTTTTATAATTAAAACTTAGACTTTTAACAATTTATCTAACAGTGTTTAATAAGAATACTTTTATAAGTTCGTGGTTTGCTTAAAATACGACTATTTTTAATTTAGATAAGGAAAGCGAATAATAAGCATACTTTTTAATCTTGACGCAGTATAAATAAAAAGAGAAAGTATTTTTATTTAACACTGCTTTGTGGCTATACAGATATGGAAACGCCTTGCCCCATCTCGAACCAAGAAGCTAAGCATATCATGGCTGATGATACTCTCCCTTACTGGGATGTGGAAAAGTAAGTCGCTGCAAAGCGTGTTAATAATTTATTCTACAAATCTTTCTTAATTTATTCACATTTATTTATATTAAAATAATTAAATAAATTTAGTATTTTTTATATAATAATTCATATTAAATTAAATATAATTTACTTTTATTACTTTTGTTTCACAATTATTTTATTGATTATAAATAATATAATATTTATAAATTTAATGTTTCTTTATTGGTATTTATATCTTTAAATTTATTTATAGTATTTGATTATTAATATATTGAATTGAATATATAGGGACTAGCCTAGCATTATAGTATAATAATACTTATTAAAACTCTAAATAATCGTGCTTTAAGCACTTATAAAATCAAAAAATTATTTTTCACTTCTAACTTGCGATACAAATGCCACTTTTAGAAGTAAACTATTAAGCATTAATCGCAATACTATAAATCTATATTTTATGATTTTTAGACAAGAAATTTACGAATATCAAATGGCTAAATTTGATAAAATTATCGGTAGTGTGAACTTGATGAAAGTCGCTTCGAAAGCTATAAACAAGGTAAAACTAAAAATAGATAGAGGCACTAGTATGCAACATGTATTTGGAGTAGCAACAAAGAAGTTTTACCAAAATCACACCTTATATGAGAAAGGCAACACTTTAATAGAGCGTAAAATTGATGTAAAGCGTGATTTATACTGATGATTATTGTTGCGATGGACTAGCAGAATAAACATTTTAGGGTAAATCACAGCAAGAACTAATTTACACTTGATGGAGATATATACATAAATGTAATTGAAAGTTTTTGGAGTGCAACAAAATGTAGATTAGCTGAATTTAACGAAGTAAAGGCAAATTTTGAACTTCATTTGAAAGAGTGTGAATTTAGGTGGAGAAAAGATAAAAATTTATGTATAATATACTTTTAAAATTACTTAAAAAGAAATGGTTGCTAGGCTAGATCCATATATAATATAAACTAACCATTATTTTTAGTAAAATTAATTAGTATAAATTTAATTTTTTAAGAACTACTATAAAATATCGTGCTAGTGATATATCTTTTTAAATTTAGATTATTTTATATTTTTGTTAAAGTCTTTTTCATGCTTTATCTGAATGTTTGTATAAAAATAAATTTTAAATTATTGCTAATATTTATAATGTTTAAAGTGTAGGTAGTGTATTGGGATATCAATTTAATTATGTTTAGGCTCAAGGTAACAAAATTCCATTTTACTTCGCTATGCTTGTAGCTTTGTAGAAATAGTTTCTAAAAAGTTTGTAAGAACTATTATTAATTTTAGTAAAATTGATATGAATTTTCTTTATTGCTGAACTAGTGTTTGAGGAATAAAATAATATTTAAAAATATTTTAAAATATTAAAAATAAATTAAATATATTATAAAATCAAAAATATCAAATTTTATAGTAAATTGATAATTTATTAAATTCATCTCCTTTTCGTGTGTATGAACTAAACTGATCTAAACTAAGCACAAGGAGAACTAACAGAGCAACTTTATTTTTATAGTTTTAAATATGTTTTTTGGTAGTATGTTGGGATGTGAGGGGGGGGGTATAAAGTAAAGCAATATATTTAAAAATATGTTTTAGTGCAGAAATTACAAATTTATTTTTTATTTGTTAATCTTTACATATAAATTTATAAAATTTTAAGCATAAAAAATGATTTTTTATGTTATCATTCGTTTACCAAAACAGATTAAGGAGAAATTTATGAAATTAACTAAACTTAGTTTAGCGGTTATGGTTGCACTAGGTACATTTTCTGTGACAGCTTCGGCTATTCCACTAGAAGATGCTATAAAAGATGTTGATGTTAGCGGATATTTAAGATATCGTTATACACATGATGATGACGAATCTGAAAAAAATGAGTCAAAAGGTGAACATGGATTTAAAGGCGTAGTAAATTTTAAAGCTGCTTTAGATGATAACTTCTTTACAGTAGTTGGTTTACAATACGATTCAAGAGATCCATCTGGAGAGAAAGGTGCTAATAACTGGAATTTTGATGGAAAAGCAAGCAGCACTGGTGAAGATTACGATGATTTTAAACTTAGACAAGCATTGTTAGGATATACAATAGGCAATACAACTATCATGGCTGGTCGTCAAGAAGTTGGTGCATTTTTCACTGATGATATGGTAGGTGATGGTATCAAAGTTCTTAACCAAGATATAGAAGGTTTAACTCTAGCTGCTATAGCATTTGATAACCTAGATAACGATAGTGATATTGGTTCTTTAGAATTGAAAACCAATGAACACAATCTATATGGTGTAGCTGCTATAGGTTCTTATGATCCACTATCTTTCCAACTATGGTATGCATCACTTATAGATGTAGCTGATCTTTTTGCAGCTGATTTAGCATTTAACTTCGATTTAGATCCAGTAATGCTTGGTGTAAAAGCACAATACGCTTTCTCATCAGTTGATGGTGATTTAGAAGAATTAACTAATAATTTAGCAGATGATGCACAGTTTTATGCAGCTGAGTTAACTGCTGAAGTAGCTGGTTTTGATTTAAGTGCTGGATATATAAACTTCGAAGCTGATTCAAAAGATAAAGCTGGCGTAATCTCTTATGAGGATCAAGGATCATTTATTAGCCCAGGTGAAGAACTACTTGATTATACATTATTTGAAGGTGAAAATTGGTTCTGGTTTGCTGGTGCTGGATATACATTCTTTGATAAGTTAAGAATAGGTGGAGAGTATATAGACGGTGAAAACAAAACAAATGCAGGTACTCAAGATCAAAGCGAATGGGTTGCTAGAATAGACTATGCACACACTAAAAATCTTAAATTTAAAACATGGTATTCTCAAGTTAATTATGATGGAGCCGGTAAAGATCACGATGATAATAGATTTAGATTTGAGGCTAAATACTCATTCTAATTTAGTTGATGAGCGAGCTTTCGCTCATCTTTTTTTTCTTAAATTTCTATATTTTTTCTTTATTTTTTACAATACTAGCTAACAAAACATAAAATTTAACAATAAAACTATGATATAATGATAAAAATAATTTAACAAAAGGATATTTATGTTTTTGAATTCTAAAAAATCTCAAAATTCCGCTGAGTTGGAACTATTAAAAAAAGAAAATGATTTACTAAAAGCCGAAATAGAAAATCTAAGATCTAAACTAAATAGTTGCGAGACAAATAAAGATAATATAAAAGTAGTTGATAGCACTAAGCAAAAGGCATTAGATCTCCTTATAGCAAGTTACTCAGATGGTATAAATTTTTTACAAGGAACTATGGAAGAAAATCTTGTTATGTTAAATAGTATGAATGAGTTAAACAACGAAACTTTTGGTAAAACCAAAATTCTTACAGAGGAAATAAGTTATATAAATGAGTCTATGCAGAAAGTTGAAGTAACTAGCAGTGAACTTCAAAATAGCTCCCATTCATTAAACGAAAGCGTTGGTGCCATAGTAGAGATTATAAATTTGATAAAAGATATATCAGATCAAACAAATCTTCTTGCACTAAATGCTGCCATAGAAGCAGCAAGAGCTGGTGAACATGGTAGAGGATTTGCTGTGGTGGCTGATGAAGTTAGAAAACTAGCTGAGAGAACACAAAAAGCAACCGGTGAAGTTGAAGTGAATATAAATCAACTAAAACAAAACTCTAACACAATGTATGAGATGAGCGAGAAATTTAGAGAACTTTCTGGGAATGTTACTCAAAGACTTGATGAGTTTCATAAAAATATAGAAGATGTTAATAATAACACAAATGATACTATAAATAAAGCTACTAACATTACTAATGAGATTAGTATAAGTAATGGCAAGATAGATCATATAAATTTAAAGCTTAGTGCTTATAAAGCGTTTTTATATAACGATATACAACAAATTCCAGACCATACAAGCTGTAGATTTGGAAAATGGTTTGGCGAACAAGTTAAAGTTATATTAAAAGATAACCAAGATATAGTAAAAAAAGTAGCATTTCATCACGAAAATGTCCATAATGGTCTTTTAAAGGCTGTAAATATATTTGCAAACGAGGCATCTAAAAATAAAGAAGAAGGTATAGAGATTATGGAAGATGTTGAGAATTCAAGTAAAGTTGGATTTGAAATGCTTTTAGATGCAATTAAAAAAGTAAGAAAATAATTATTTATATTTAAATTTAATTTTTATATGGTTATTATCATAACTTTTGATAAATTTTATAAAAATAAAAACTATTTTGGAGAAAAAGTAGCAAGTTTCTTGGTGGAGTTATAATGGATGTTACAGATGTGTAGCAAGCAAAAATAGCATAAGATATTTGCTGTTGCTGTTATGGCACTTGAAAGAGTTTTTGCTGATGATACTAACATATAGAAAAAATATTTAAAGCACCTTTTGTTTGTGGTGCTAGAAATTTAGGCGAAGCATTAAGGCGTGTTAGTGAAAGTGCTAAAATGATACGAACAAAAGGTGAAGCTGGAACAGGCGGTGTTGCAACTCCAGCAGATGCCGCACTTATGAGACAACTTGGGGCAGAGGGCGTATTTGTAGGAAGTGGTATATTTAAATCAGGTAATCCTGCAAAAATGGCAAATGCTATAGTTAAAGCTGTGGCGAATTATAATAATATAGATGTTATACTAGAAGTTTCTAAAGATCTTGGCGAAATTATGGTTGGCATAAACGAGGAAGAAATTAAGACTATTATGTCTTTAAGGTAATTATTATGCAGGCTTAGGCTTGCATAATTTTTGTTTAAAATACCAAATTATAAACAATAACTACAATTAAAATGCTTTTACATCATAAATTTTTAATGTATTTGATTTTTTAAGTTTAAAATTATATTATTTAAGCTTTGTTTTGATAACATTAAATTTTTAATTTAAAAAATATGGATATTTGTTTATGAATGAGAAATTTAGTCGCATAGGGTTTATTTTAGCTGTTGCAGGAAGTGCTGTAGGTCTTGGAAATGCTTGGAAATTTCCAACTTTGGTAGGGCAAAATGGTGGAAGTGCATTTGTTTGCCTGTATCTTTTGCTTACACTTTGCGTTGGATTTGTTATATTTTTAGCAGAGCTTAGCATTGGAAAATTAAGCGGAAAAGATCCAGTAAATGCATACAAGGCTTTAGGCGGTGAAAAAAGTTCTTGGAAATTTGTTGGCTTTAGTATGCTTGGTGCTATTTTGATAGTTAGTTTTTATAGTATTATTATCGGCTGGACTGTTTATTATGTGTATTTGAGTTTTTTTTCACTTCCAAGCGATATACAAAGTAGCAAAATTGTTTTTGACAATTTACTTACAAATAGCTTATTTTCTCAATTCATTAGTTTTAGTATAGTTTTTGTTTGTATTTTTATAGTTGTTTCAAGAGGTGTAAAAAACGGCATAGAAAAATTAAATGTTTGGATGATGCCAGCACTTTTTATCATACTTGTCTTAATGCTAATATACTCATTTACAATGAATGGGTTTATGGATGCTTTTAAATTTCTGTTTTTACCAGATTTTAGCAAACTTGGTGTAAGTGCTGTTTTGCAAGCCTTAGGCTTAGCATTTTTTAGCCTTTCTATAGGTGCAGGTTCTGTTATAACATATAGTGCAAGTTTAAACGATAATACAAATTTCATCTCTAGCACTTTATACATTATATTTATAAATATTTTAATCGGTCTTATGATGGGACTTGTTGTATTTACTTTTATTTTTGAGTTTAATGCCAATGTTTCACAAGGTCCAGGACTTATATTTATCTCCTTAACAACGCTTTTTGCAAAACTTGGGATAATTGGAAATATTTTAGCGATAATGTTTTTTATAGCACTGTTTTTCGCTGGATTAACAAGTGCTGTTTCTATGGTAGAACCATTTGCTTTTTATCTTATTAATACTTATAAAATGCAAAGAAAAAATGCACTGATTTTAATAGGTTTTATAGTTTATTTGCTTTCTAGCATGTGTATTTTGTCTTATTATACTGTTACGAGTGATAAATTTAGCTTTTTTGATATGAGTTTTTTTGATATTTTGGATTATTTAGCATCTAATATAATAATGCCTCTTGGTGGATTTTTCGCTGCGATTTTTGTAGGTTATGTTATCAAAAGAGATATAATAAAGAAATTTTTTGGAAAATACTTAAAAGATGTGTATTTTGAAATTTGGTATTTCTTTTTAAAATTTGTTTCGCCTTTTGCTGTTATTGTGATAATGGCTTATGAGCTGTTTTTCAAAAAAATGATAGGATAAAATATGAATGAGAAATTTAGTCGCATAGGGTTTATTTTAGCTGTTGCAGGAAGTGCTGTAGGTCTTGGAAATGCTTGGAAATTTCCAACTTTGGTTGGACAAAACGGCGGAAGTGCATTTATACTTTTGTACCTTATTTTGACACTTAGTGTAAGTTTTGTGATATTTTTAGCAGAAATTGCAATAGGTAGATTATCAGAAAGCGATGCAGTAAATGCTTTTAGAAAATTAGCTCCAAATAATAAGGAAAAATGGAAATTTGCTGGATTTTTTATGATAGGGGCTTTGCTTATTTACTCTTTTTATTCAGTTGTTATGGGCTGGATTTTAAAGTATACGGTTACTAGCGTAGTTTATTTGCCAAAAAGTATGGAAGAAAGTGGAGCAGCATTTAATGCTTTGCTTAGTAATGATTTTTTTGTATCTTTTATATGTTTTACAATTTGCTCGTTGGTTTCATTTTATATAGTTTCAAAAGGTGTAAAAAATGGCATAGAAAAATTAAATGTCTGGATGATGCCAGCACTTTTTATATTACTTTTGCTTATGGTTGCTTATTCTCTTAGTTATGATGGATTTTTGAAGAGCTTGTCATTTTTGTTGGTTCCGGATTTTTCGGCTTTAAATAAAGATAGTGTTTTATCTGCACTTGGACTTGCATTTTTTACACTTTCTCTTGGTGTAACAACGATAATAACATACGCTGCAAGTTTGCCAGAAAAAACAAATATATTAACATCAAGTTTGAGTATAGTTTTTATAAATATTTTAATCGGTATAATGATGGGACTTGTTGTTTTTACATTTATATTTGAGTTTAATGCAGATCCATCGCAACAAGGTCCTGGACTTATTTTCATCTCTTTGACCGTGCTTTTTGCAAAACTTGGAATAATTGGAAATATTTTAGCTTTTGCATTTTTCCTTTCTTTGCTTTTTGCTGCTATAACTTCTGCTATATCGATGATAGAGCCAAGCATATATTATCTTGTAAATTCTCACAATATGACGCGTAAAAATGCAATTATTGCTATTTTTATATTTACATATATTTTAGGTGTTTTTTGTATTTTAGGGTATTATAGTAAAACGGCTGATGTTTTTAGCTTATTTGGAAAGAGTTTTTTTGATATATTAGATTATTTAACATCAAATATCATGATGCCATTAAGTGGTATAGTAACTTCTATATTTGTTGGCTTTGTAATGAAAAAAGGTCCAATTGAGATTTTGTTAAAACCTTATATGGGAGAAAAACTTTTTAATATTTGGTATGTTTTGCTTAGATTTGTTGCACCTTTTGCAGTGCTTGTTATCATGATAAATCAAGTGTTTTTTTCTTAGTCATGAATGATAAATTTACTCGTTTAGGTTTTATACTATCAGTTGCGGGTGGTGCTGTAGGTCTTGGAAATGCTTGGAAATTTCCAACTTTGGTTGGACAAAATGGTGGTTTTGCCTTTGTATTATTATATCTTGTGCTTACTTTAAGTATAGGTTTTAGTATATTTTTAGCAGAAATGGCTATGGGAAGACTTAGCGGAAAAGATCCAGTAAATTCGTATAAAAATTTAGCTCCGTCGCATTTAAAAAATTGGAAATACTCTGGTTTTACAATGCTTGGTGGAATTTTTGTTTTGTCATTTTATCTTGTGATAATGGGATGGGTCATAAGATACATTTTTATATCTTTTAGTGCCCTACCCCAAGATATAGAGACATCTAGCAAACTTTTTGGCAATTTTATAACAAACGATTTGAGTGGAAATTTATTTTTTTATTTTTTAGCTTTTTTTAGCACTTTAGCAGTAGTTTCAAAAGGTATAAAAAGTGGGATAGAAAAGCTAAATATTTATATAATGCCAACTCTTTTTATACTGCTTTTAGCATTGCTTGTTTACTCATTTAGTATGGAAGGTTTTAGCAAAGCTTTTGTTTTTCTTTTTAAACCAGATTTTTCTAAAATAACTTTTGATTCCGTTTTAACAGCTCTTGGACTTGCATTTTTTACACTTTGTGTTGGCATTGGATGTATTACAACTTACGCAGCTTCATTAGAAGATGATACAAATTTGGTAAAAAGTTCCATTAGTATAGTTTTTATAAATATTTTAATAGGGTTAATGATGGGACTTATAGTTTTTACATTTGTTTTTGAATTTAACGCAGATCCATCTACTCAAGGTACGGGACTTGTTTTTGTTAGCCTGATGACACTTTTTGCGAAAATTGGTATAATTGGAAATATCTTAGCGGTAACTTTTTTCGTGTCATTGTATTTTGCAGGAATCACAAGTGCAGTTTCTATGATAGAGCCTTTTGTATTCTATCTAATAAACGAATATAAAATTTCTCGCCTTAAAGCTTTGAGTTTTTGCGGTGTTTTGATTATATTTTTAAGTACTTTGTGTATTTTATCTATGCACTCTTCTTTTGGTGCTAAATTTACATTTTTTGATAAAAGTTTCTTTGATATTTTAGATTTTATTAGTTCAAATTTAATGCTACCTTTGGGTGCGTTTTTAACTGCAATTTTTGTTGGATATGTAATGGATAAAAATAAAATTTATAATTTATATAAAAAAAATATGAGTGGATTTTGGTTTAAAATTTGGTATAACTTTTTAAGATATGTTGCACCAGTTTGCGTTGTTATTATAGTTGTAAAACAGATATTTTTTAGCTAAACAACAACAACTTCTGTTTGAAGTAAAACACCAAATTTTTCGTAAGTTAGCTTTTTTGCGAGATTGATAAGGTGTATTGCTTCTTCATAAGATCCACCACCATAGTTGATTAAAAAATTTGCGTGTTTTTCGCTAAAGCCGCAATTTCCGTATCTGTAGCCTTTCAATCCAGCAAGTTCTATTAGTCTTCCCGCACTATCATTTGGAGGGTTTTTAAAACAACTTCCAAAACTATATCCCTTTGGTTGATTTGACCTTTTTAATGCTATATTTGTGCAAATTTCGTTATCAAAGCCATTAATTGCATTAAAATTTGCTTCAAAAATGATACCTTTGATATCGCTTTTTCTATATTCAAATTTTATATCGTCTTTGTAAAAAACACCTAAATTTGTTTTTAAATTTATTAGATTATCGGATATATTATATCCACAAAGTCCTGCATTCATTATAAGAAGTCCGCCAAGAGTTCCAGGGATTCCAGCTAAAAACTCAAAACCTTTAATGTTATGTTTTTTTGTAAAATTGTAAATTTTAGCACTTTTGGTTTTTGCTCCAATCCTTAAAATACCGTTTTCAAATTTAATAAAATCAAATTTATTATCTAAAATTCCGAGTTTTGGTGGATTTGGCGATACTAAAATATTATTTGCACCGCCTATCATAATGCCACTAAATTTAGATTTTTCATCTACTATCTCAACTTCGCAAATAGAGCCTATACGCACAGAGCTAAATTTAGAAAAGTCAATTATTTTTTTCAAAATATAAACTTAGGTATGAAGTTAAACATATTTGTCGTAAAGTCTATCATCATATTCATCATCCAAGGCATTGTAAATACGATAACAATAACAACTAAAATTATTTTTGGTACAAAACTTAGCGTCATTTCGTTTATTTGCGTGGTTGCTTGAAAAATACTTATGGCAAGACCAGCTATAAGACCGGCTAAAAGCATAGGAAGTGATAGATATAAAGCTATTTTAAATGTTTCTATGCCAAGTTTTATGAGTGTTGATTCCATATTTACGAGTTCCTAATATTTTCATAATCTGTTGGTATTAAATAATCATTTATATCTATTAGCTTATGGAAAAAATTAGCCCTAAAACCAAGTTCAAAAAGCTTATTTGCTGCTTTTAGTTGAAGTTCATTCATACTAATAGACTCGGCATTTGCATAAAGACCAAGATATTTTTCGAGTTTTATCTCATCAACTCTTATCATATTTCTTTCCATTAACATAGATGATAATGTTTTTGCATTATCGTGGGCCACTTTTACAGCTTTTGTAAGTGTTTTTTCGCACTCTATAGCATCAACTAGTGGCATACTTCGCCTTAATGCCATACAGCCTAAAGGAAAAGGCAAATTTCCACCACTTAATTCATTCCAAATATCCCAAAGTTCTCTTTCAACACAAAGTGAGCTATCAAATTCTAAAATACTTTCATGTATCAAAACTCCAGCATCAACTTCGCCATTTAAAACTGCATTTTCTATATCTAAAAAATTCTTATAAATAATTTTTGCTTGCGGGTATGCTATGCGAAAAATAAGTGCATTGCTTGTGTTTTCTCCGCTTAATGCAACCTTGAAGTTTTTCTTTAAGCTAACGCCTTTTTTCTTTATAAGTTTTGGTCCATATCCATCTCCAAAACTTACAGCACATCTTAACATTGCATAATCATCAGCTATTTTTGGATACAAACCAAAACTAATGGCTGTCACATCATATGTTCCTTTGATAGATTCAACATTTAATGTTTCTATATCAAGAGCTGTATTTTTAAAGTTAAGCGTTTTGCTAGTAACCCAGCCAAATTTGATCGCCATATACATAAAAATATCATCAGCATCTGGAGAGTGTGCTACACTTATGTTTTTTTTCAAAATTAGTCCTTTTTTATAAAGATTTTAACATAAAAATATATAAAAATAAATAACAAAAATTATAAATATTTATGGTTTTATTATTTTCTTGACTTTTAAAAATTATTTTTATATAATTGCAACTTTCTTATAATTTCTATAACTTGATGGTCGCTTAGCTCAGTTGGTAGAGCGCCACCCTTACAAGGTGGATGTCATAAGTTCGAGTCTTATAGCGACCACCATGTCATTACTTGGTGCAGCGGTAGTTCAGCTGGTTAGAATGCCGCCCTGTCACGGCGGAGGTCGCGAGTTCGAGCCTCGTCCGCTGCGCCACTTCTTGTCTCGTTAGCTCAGCTGGTAGAGCATATCACTCTTAATGATGTGGCCGTAGGTTCGAACCCTACACGGGACATAATTAACTTAAATAAAAAACATACAAACAAAAAGTAGAATAAACAATTTAAAGCAAGTTTATATAAAGAGAATTTAGATTGTAAAAGTAGTTTATTTTATTGTAAGTTATGAAGTGCGTATAAGGAATAATTTATAAAAATTTGAATTAAATTAAAATTTTTATAAAAAATTAAAAAATTATTGCGAATTATGGTATAATAACTTCTCAAAACAAAGCAGAAATTAAAATTGACTTTAAGGAAATTTATGAAAAGAATTATATTATTAATTAATGCCTTTTTTATACTTTTTATTTTTAGCGGTTGTGCTAGTATTATAAAAGGCGGAAATCCAGAGGTTTTTTCATTAAACTCAAAACCTAGCAACGCTGATGTTACTATAACAGATATTAAGAAAAATGTAGTAGTTGTTGAAGAAAAAACCCCTTTTACAATAAGTCTTAGTAAATCAAATGGCTATTTTTCTAAAGCAAATTATTTAGTTAAAGTTAGCAAAGATGGATATAAAATAAAAGAGTTTACTATCGAATCAAAAGCTAATGGTTGGTATATTGGTGGAAATCTTGTATTTGGTAGTATTATTGGTTGGTTAATAGTCGATCCTCTAACAGGAGCAATGTATAACTTAGTGCCTGAAAAAATTGATGGTGTTGATACAACTGATAATAACTCAATTACTATAACGCTTTTAAGTGATTTAAGTAAAGAAGATCAGTTAAAAGTAAAAAAACAAAAACCTATAAATTAATAAAAATAAATAAAATTTCTGCTTTGTTTTATACTTCTAAATAAAAAACTTTTAAGATAAACATTTATTAAAATTTTGGTAAAATTGCCAGCAAATTTTTTAAGGATTTTTATGCAAACTTACTATAAAAACAAAAATTCTAAAATCACCACACTTTGTTGGTTTGATATTTTAACCATAACTTTGATTATGTTTTCGGTTGCTATTTATAATTCAACTACGCAGTATTTTGCCTTAAGTAGCGGGGATGTTAGCTTAGAAGAGAATTTGATATTTTCTTCATATCACAACTATATAGCCATTTTAGTTGAAGTTTTTTATCTATTTTTACTGTTTTTATATTTGAAATTTAGAAAATTTGATTTTAGTGTTTTATTTGGCAATATTAAATTTAGCCTAAAAGCAGTTTTGCAAGGGGTTTTAATTTTTTTATTTGTTGCGGTTTTGATGGACATTTATTTTTTTATTGTAGATATTTTTTTTGAGCTTTTTTATACAGATTCTGATATAGAAAATTTAGTTAAATTTGATATTTCTATTATTCTTTTTGCTTTAATTAATGGATTTTTTGAAGAGATTTTTTTCTTAGGAATTTGCTTAAGTGTAAAAAAAGAGTATATTAAATTTGCATTTTTATATAGCCTAATTATAAGGTTTAGTTTTCACACTTATCAAGGGATTTTAACTGCTCTAGGAATTGGTATTGTTTTGGGGACTGCTTTTTTTGTGATTTATAAATTTATGAAAACTAAAAATTTATTTGTATTTTTTATAGCACATTCTATTGGTGATATCATTGGCTTATCAATGGGATATTTTTTTGTACTGTTTGACTTGTGGTTTTAAATTTTTTTATTTTAAACTTAAAATAGTCTAAATTTAATGGATAATTTTTGTAAATTTAAAGAATAACAAAGCAAATTTGAAAATTAAAAGATAATTAGTTTATAAAATGATGGTTGAAAAGATTTAAGAATATATTATAATTTTATATTGACAAAATACAAAATAAAAGTGTATAATGGCATTTTACTTTTTCTTAAACATAGGGATTTTTGCTTACTAATTTTAATTAAGATAGCTAAATTAGGACAATACTCTACGGCATAATATACTTCAATATGTTTGGCTCCTTCGTCTAATGGTTAGGACGCTGGCCTCTCACGCCTGCAATACGAGTTCGAATCTCGTAGGAGTCACCATTTGATAAAATCCATGCATTAAAATAAATCACATATTCTTACTTAAATTTGGTTAATACTTATTTAAGCTTAATAATAAAAAAAAATGTTAAAATAGCACGATATTATATTAAAAAAAGAGTTTTTTATGAATAGTGAAAAAATACTAATAGTAGATGACAATAAAACATTAGCTAAGCTCATAGCTAGAAAAATGCAAAATAGCGTTGAATTGGATGTTGATGTTGCATATGATTTTGCTGAGGCTAAGGATTTAATGGATGAGAATAAAAATTATTTTCTAGCACTGCTTGATTTAAATTTACCAGATGCTCCGTATGGCGAAATAGTTGATTATGCCATATCAAAAGGTATCTTAGTTATAGTTTTAACAGGAAGCACAGATGAAGAAACTAAAAAGATATTTATAGAAAAAAATATAGTAGATTATGTCTACAAGGGAGATAAATATAATGTTGATTATATTTTTGAGACAGTAAATAGGCTTTATAGAAATAGAAAATATAAAGTCATGGTTGTAGATGATTCAATGCCTACTAGAAACATGATAAAAAATATTCTATCATCACAGCTTTTTAAAGTTTTTGCAGCAGCTCATGGCGAAGAAGCTATGGGCTATTTTGAAACAAATCCAGATATAAAATTGGTTTTAACTGATTATAATATGCCTGTAATGAATGGTAAGGAGCTTATCAAAAATCTTAGAGAAAAACATGATAAAAACTCATTAATAATTCTGGCATTAACAAGCGAAAGTTCGGTTGCATCAGATTTTCTTAAACTTGGTGCAAATGACTTTATCACAAAACCTTTTAGCAAAGATGAGCTTATTTGTAGGATAAACAACAACCTTGATACTATGGAAAATATCAATAAGATTTTTGATCTTGCAAATAAAGATTTTTTAACAGGATTATGCAACAGAAGGTATTTTTATGATGATATGGAAAAATATACTCATGATTTTCCTCTTCAAGATTTTGCAGTGTCTATGATTGACATAGATCATTTTAAAAAAGTAAATGATACATATGGACATGATGTTGGAGATGTTGTTATCAAGACTTTGGCAAAAGTTCTACTAAACAATACAAAAGAAAGTGATCTTGTGTCTAGATTTGGCGGAGAAGAGTTTTGTGTTGTTTTAAGAAATATAACTAAAGAAGATGCGGCAAAAATGCTCGTTAAAATTCGTGCAGCTGTAGCTAACGAGTTGGTAAAAATCAAAGATCATGAGATAAGATTTACGATTTCAATTGGTTTTTGTATGAATGATGGAAATCTTGATATAGATGAACTTATAGATAAAGCAGATGAGGCTTTATATAGAGCCAAAGAGGGTGGAAGAAATAGGGTAGAAATGTTATGATAATAGACACGCATTGTCATTTAGATGATGAATCTTTTGATAAAGATTTAGATGCTGTTATTCAAAAAGCCTTTAATAGTGGTGTAAAAAGCGTGATAATACCAGGGGCTAATTTGCAAGATTTGCCAAAAGCAAGAGATATTGCCCATAGATATGAAAATGTATTTTTTGCAGCAGGAATTCATCCTTATCATATAGATAATTTTGATATTGAAATTTTAAAGGAATTTTTAAAAGATAGTAAATGTATAGCTGTTGGTGAATGCGGTTTGGATTATTTTAGATTGCCAAAAGATGAGCAAGAAAAAGAAAATATAAAGTCATTACAAAAGCGATATTTTGGCTATCAAATAGAACTTGCAATGGATTTAAACAAACCTTTGATTATACATGCAAGAGAAGCTAATGAAGATATTTACCAAATTTTGCTAAAATACAAAGTTGATTTTAAAAAGGTGGTTTTGCATTGTTTTAATGCTTCTTTGCTATTGTTATCTTTAGCAAAATATGGAGCCTATTTTGGTATAGGTGGCGTTTTAACATTTAAAAATGCTAAAAATTTGGTTAAAATTTTACGCGATATTCCACTTGAAAATTTATTAATAGAAACAGATGCCCCTTATTTGACACCAGAGCCTCATAGAGGGACTAGAAATGAGCCAGTTTATACTAAATATGTAGCTAGTAAAATGGCTGAAATTTTAAATATGGATGTAAATGAGATAGAAGAAATTACGACTAAAAATTCAAAAAAACTATTTAAAGAGTTAAATAGTGTAGTGTAAGGAGAATCATGAGACGCATAATGGCTGTACTATTATGTTTTATTTTTACAACTCAGCTTTTTGGCTATGCTAAAAGTAGTTATATAAATCAAATCAAAGTTCTTAAAGAATTAGATATCCAGACAAGATATGCAAGTGATCCGATATTTTTATCAATAAAAGAAAATATTACTACAAGTGATAAAAAAGAATTTATAGATATTATTCAAGATGGATATAGTTATATACCAATGCTTAAAAAAATTATAGATGAAGCAGATATTCCTCACTCATTTTTATATCTTGCAATGGTAGAATCAGGCCTTTCAAATCATGCAAAATCAAATGTAAGTGCTGTTGGAATGTGGCAATTTATGAAAGAAACTGCAAGACTTTATGGTTTAAAAATAGACCAATATGTAGATGAAAGAAAAGATCCTATAGCTGCTACGAAAGCTGCAATTTCATATCTAAAAGATTTAAAAGGTAAATTTGGTAAATGGTATTTAGCAGCTATGGCTTATAATTGTGGCGAGGGAAGACTAGGTAGGGCTATAAAATTAGCAGGAACTGATGATTTAGCAACATTAATAGATCCTCAAAAAAAATATGTTCCACTAGAAACTAGAATGTTTATAAGAAAAATTCTCTCAGCTGCTTATATAGCCGAGGATAATGACTTTATAATTTCAAATAATTCAGCTTTATTAAATAGACCAAATAAAATAAATGTTACTAAGGTTATAGTTCCTGGTGGAACACTATTATCGGAGATAAGTGATAGTATCGGACTTAGTTTAAATAAAATGAAAATTTACAACCCTCATTTAAAAAACGATATTACTCCGCCAAATACAAAAAATTATTATGTTTATATACCTTCAAATAAACAAGGTCTTTTTGCTAATAACTTTGATCCTAAAAAACAAGTGAAAAAAAATATATATATAGTAAAAAATGGTGATACTCTTAGCGGTATAGCAAGTAGATTTAATACAGATTCTAGGACAATAAAAGACATTAATTCTTTAAAAACAGATAAATTATCTATAAATCAAGAGTTGATGGTGCCTGCTTTGGCAGTTAAAAATGAAAAAGAAATTTCTAAAAGGCATTATATTATACAAAAAGGTGATACGCTTTCTGGCATAGCTCAAAAATTTTCAGTTAGCGTAAAAAATTTAAAAAGTGTAAATAATATAGCTAGTTCAAATTTACGCATTGGAGAAAAAATTGTTATACCATAAATACTCGCTTATAAGCATAGTTATATGTCTAGTTTTTAGTGGGTGTTCTTTAGGCGCACCAATAATTTCACCATCTAGAAATGATGGCGGAACAATAATTAATTCCCCAAATATGCATAGAGCTACCATGAGACCATATAAGGTTAACGGAAAAACATATTATCCGACTATTGTAAATGTTGGGGATATAGCAAGCGGTATTGCTAGCTGGTATGGACCTGATTTTCATGGCAAAAAAACATCTAATGGCGAAATTTATAATATGTATGCAATGACTGCAGCACATAAAACTTTGCCAATGAATACTGTTGTAAGAGTTACAAATTTAAGTAATTCTAAAGAGGTAGTCGTTAGGATAAATGATAGAGGACCTTTTGTGCAAAACAGAATTATAGATCTTTCTAAAAGTGCTGCAAGTAAGATAAATATGATAGCAACAGGCACAGCCCCTGTAAAAGTTGAAGTTATAGGATTTAACGGAGCTGTAAATACTGCATCTAAGTCTGCACCTGTTAGTTTTGAGGGCGGAAATTTTATGGTTCAAATTGGTGCTTTTAGAAATATAGATGGAGCAAAAGTATATCAGAAGAATTATCATGGTTCTGATGGATATAAAACGGTTGTAAAAACATATAGATTAGATAATAAACCAATCCATAGAGTTTTTTTAACTGGATTTAGAAGTGAAGATGAAGCAAGAGATTATGCACGCTCAGGAAAAATAGATGGTGCATTTATTGTTAGGGAATAGGTAAACATGATACAAAAAACAAGAAAAACTAAAGAAACAGATATAAGTATAGAACTTGAAATTTATGGAACAGGCAAACATGATATAGATACAGGTATAGGTTTTTTTGATCACATGCTTGGTTCCTTTGCAAAACACTCTTTATTTGACCTTAAAATTAAAGCTAATGGTGATTTGAATGTTGATTTTCATCATACTGTTGAAGATGTTGGTATTTTATTAGGAGAGTGTTTAAAAGATAGCATATACCCAATTAATGGAATTGAGAGATTTGGCGATAGTGTAGTAACTATGGATGAAGCTGCAGTTAGTGTAGCTATAGATCTTTGTAATAGATTTTACCTAGTGTATGAGAGTATTGATAGTGGCAAAGTAGGAGATTTTGATATAGAACTTGTTGAAGAGTTTTTTAGAGCATTTAGTTTAAATTCTTGTATAAATTTGCATCTAACAAAACTAAGAGGAAATAATTCTCATCATATTATAGAAGCTAGTTTTAAGGCTGTTGCTGTCGCATTAAGAAGAGCTTTAAGTAAAAATGACAGGGTTGAAATTCCAAGCACAAAAGGTGTTTTATGATAGAGATTATTTTTTTGGATGTTGATGGTTGTTTAACGGATGGAAAAATAATATATTCTCCAAACGGAGAGATAAAAGAATTTGATGTAAAAGATGGTTTTGGTATAGAAGGTTGGTTAAAGCTTGGCAAAAAAGTAGCAATAATAACAAAAAGAAACTCACTTAGAGTTGAAGAAAGAGCAAGAGATCTTAAGATATCTTATGTTTTTCAAGGTGTGAAAGATAAACTCAAAACAGCTGAAGAAATTTTACAAAAAGAAAATTTAAGTTTTGAAAATGCTGCTGCTATAGGCGATGATTATAATGATCAAGCTTTGTTAAGTAAGGTTAAAAGAAGTTTTAAGCCAAGTGACGCTACAAATGAACTTATTGTTCAAACTACTTTAACTCGCAATGGTGGCAATGGTGCCATAAGGGAGATGATAGAAATACTAATGAAAGAAAATGGCATTTTTGAAGATTGGGCTAAAGTGTGGTAATAAAAATATTTTATTTTGTCATAGCTCTCTTTAGTGTTTCAATGGCTCTTATTGCTTTTCAAAGTCCATATTTAAAGCAAATTTCTAAAATTGAAGTAGGCATTGCTAGTATGCAAATGAATGGAATTAAAAACTACGAGATAAATTCCAGCGGTATAAATGGACTTTATGAAGCAACAAAAGCTCTTAGAATAAATGACGATGATTATTTTTATGATTTTAAAGGAAAAATTCTAAGGGACGATACTGTGCATAATCTTCGTTCAGATGAAGGGATTTACAAAAAAGACGAGGTTATTTTCAAAAAAAATGCTTTTTATGAAAATAGCAATAATTTAAATTTTTCATCGCAAGAGATTATTTATGATATCAAAAGTGGAATTGTAAAAAGCGATGTCGATTTTGTTGCTACGCAAAATAAGGATAAAATTATTGGCAAAAGTGTAAAATACGATACCAAAAATAAGCAAATTTATGCAAAGGGTGTGCATTCATGGATAAATTTAAAATAAAAATCGCTTTTTTTACTATTTTGTTTTCTTCGATATTATTTGCAGAACAAGTTGAGGTAACTGCTGATAATTTTTTTGCAGATGAGAAGAATTTTTATAGCGATTTAAAAGGAAATGTTGTTGTAAAAAAAGGCGATTACGATACTCTTTGGGCAGATAGCGTTAGAATAACATTTAATGAAAAAAAAGAACCCATCAAATACTTTGCCAAAGGCAATGCTAAATTTAAAGTTTTAGTAAATGAAAAACACTACGATGGAAATGCTGATGAACTAACCTATATCCCTCAAAAACAGCTTTATATCATGGATGGAAAAGCTTATTTACATGAAGAAGAAACAGATAAAAAGATTTATGGTAATATCATAGAAGTAAATCAAATAAATGGAACTTATGAAGTAAAAAGTAAAGATAAAAAGCCTGTTAGAATGATTTTTCAAGTTGAGGATAAAAAGTGATAAAAGTAGTTGATGCTAAATTTATAACTTCATGTGTAAATTTAGAAAGCTCTCCTGAATTTTCTACAAGTGAAATTGTATTTTTGGGGCGTTCAAATGTTGGTAAAAGTAGTTTTATAAACGCTATTGCTTGCAACAAATCTTTAGCAAAAAGTTCATCAACTCCAGGTAAAACCAGGCTTATAAATTTTTTTGATATTACATTTATGGATTTACAAGATAAATTTAGTCTTATTTTTGTAGATTTACCTGGATTTGGTTACGCAAAAGTTTCTAAAAAAGAGCAAGAAATTTGGAAAAAAAACTTAGATAAATTTTTAAATTTTAGAACCCAAATAAGACTTTTTGTACATCTTGTAGACTCAAGGCATGTTGGTTTGGAATCTGATATAAATTTAAAAAATTATATAAATGAATTTAAAAGAGTTGATCAGGAATTTATAACATTTTATACCAAATGTGATAAATTAAATCAAAGTGAAAAAAGTGCTATTTTAAAATATGATAAAAACGCACATTTAGTGTCTACTCTAAAAGGCATTGGTATAGATGAAGCTAGGCAAATCATCGTAGATAGGAGCTTAAATTTATGATTTCGTATAAAAAAGCTCTTTTGAAAGATATTTCTAGTATGCAAGATCTTGTTAAAAGCGAAGTTGAAAAAGGCATTATACTTCCAAGAAATAAAGATGAAGTAGCAACAAATATCCGCTCATACACTTTATGTTTTGAAGATGATACTTTGGCTGGATACGGTGCTTTACATATTCATAGTGATTTTTTAGCAGAAGTTAGAAGTTTGGTAGTATCTAAAGATTATAGAAACAGAGGCGTTGGTAGTGAAATTGTAAAACAACTTTTAGCAGAAGCAGAATTTTATGGTGTAAAAAATGTTATGACACTTACTTATAGAGATAAGTTTTTTATAAATTTAGGTTTTAAAATTATAGATAAATCAGAAATTCCTATGCAAAAAATTTGGGCTGATTGTATAAAATGTAAGCATTTTCCTATATGCGACGAAATAGCACTTATTTATCAAATATAAAATATATAATAAGTGTTTTAGCACTTTTTTTATATCAAGTTTTTACTACGATTATGCCATTACCGCCGCTTGTAGGTGTTGTTTTTTGTTATATGATAGTTATGCTTTTAAAAAAAGAGAAAACTCTTGGTAATCTTGGTAAAGATTGGTATGTTTGCATATTATATCTGTTTTTTGTAGAACAAATTCATGGATTTTACCTTTTTTCTATGTTGATAGCATTTTTGATTTTTTATAATTTTTTATTAGACTGGTTGCTAATAAATATGAAATATAGATCATTGATTTTAGTTATAATAACGGCTGGATCATATATCTGCATACTTTTAATAAATGAACTTTTTGCATATATACAAAATAGCCAAGATTTTTTAAACTTTAGCAAAGAGTATTTTATTTTTATTGGTATAGAATCTTTTATGTCTATATTTTTATTTCGTGAGAAAATATTATGAGAATGCGCCTTATTTTTGGGATAATTGCTATTTTTTGGATTATTTTGCTTACGAGAATTTACTATTTATCCATAAAATCAAATAAATATTATGAAGAAATAGCAGAGCAAAATGCAGTAAAAACTGAACTAATAGCACCAGTTAGGGGCAATATTTATGATATAAAAGGTAAGCCTCTTGCTGTAAATAGGCTTGGCTTTTCTATATCCGTAAAACCACATATAAGCAATAAAGAAGAGATTTTAGATGATGAGATAAATGCTATAGTTTCTTTATTTGGTGATTTAAATGCTACGAAGATAAAAAAAGATTATAAAAAAAATGATTCTCCTTATAATCAAGATTTTATAGAAGTTGTGGATTTTATAGATTATGATGTAATGCTTCCACACTTTGCTAAATTAGTTCTAAGACATAATTTACTTATAAAACCAGCTTCAAAGCGACATTATCCCAATGATAACATAGCTTCACATGTTATAGGATATGTTGGTAGAGCAAATTTGGATGATTACAATAACGATCCTATGACAAAACTTACAAACTACACAGGTAGAAATGGTGTAGAGAGGTATTATAACTCGGTATTACAAGGAATAAACGGAGAAAGAAAGACAAAAGTTACCGCACTAAATAAAGAAGTTGAGGAAATTTCATATACAAAACCAAGGAGTCAAGATATAAAGCTTACTATAGATCTTGATTTGCAAAAATATATATATGAAAATTTTGAACATAGAGCTGGTGCTATAATTGTTATGGATTTAAATGACGGAGCTATTTTATCGGCAGTAAGTTTTCCAGAATACAATCTAAATCCTTTTGTAACTGGAATTAGTTATGAGCAGTGGAATAATATAGTAAATAGCCCAGATCATCCCTTTACAAATAAGTTGGTAAATGGTCTTTATCCACCAGCATCAACTATAAAAATGGCTAGCGCAATGGCATTTTTAGATAGTGGAAAAATGACAAAAGATGATGGATTTTTTTGTAGCGGAAGTTTTGAGTTAGGTGGGCGTAAATTTAGATGCTGGAAGAGTTCTGGACATGGATTTGTGAATTTAAATGATGCGATAAAATATAGTTGCGATGATTATTTTTACAAAGGAAGCTTTAAAGTTGGTATAGATGAAATGGTGCCTATATATGAAAAATTTGGTTTTGGTTACAAAACTAATGTTGATTTGCCAAACGAATTTGTTGGAACTGTGCCTAGTAGAAGTTGGAAAAAGCAAAAAACAGGGGAGAGCTGGTATCAAGGCGATACGCTTATTACATCTATTGGACAGGGTAGTTTTCTTGTAACTCCTATGCAAATGGCTAAATTTATAGGAGCACTTGCAACAAATAAAAATATAACGCCTCATTTTTTAGATTCTATAGATGAACAAAAAGTCAAATTTGAAGTTACTGATTTATTTATAGATCCTCAAAAAATACAAAATTTATCGTATGTTAAAAAAGCTATGAAAGATGTTGCAAATAGCGAAGGTGGAACTGCTCTTAGAGTTTTATCTCAAAGCAATATAACTCTTGGAACAAAAACAGGAACAGCTCAAGTTGTTGGTATTGCACAAAGCGAAAAAGTTCGTATGAAAGAAGCCGATATGGAATACTATCAAAGATCTCACGCTTGGATGACAACATTTGGACCTTACGAAGAGCCAAAATATGCAGTAATTGTCTTAGTAGAACATGGTCAAAGTGGCGGTAGAGCAGGTGGACCAATAACTGTTAAAATATTTAATAAACTAATAGAAATGGGTTATATAGATAAGAAATTTTTAAAGCAAAATCAAAAAAAATAGATTTAATTTTTATCTTTTATAGGATTAAAACAAATTTTAGGATAAAATAATAAGTTTTAATATAAAAATTTAGGAAAATAAATATGGATATAAGAAAAGAATTTTTGGATTTTTTTAAAAATAAAGGACATGAGGTTATGCCTAGCTCACCTCTAGTTCCTGATGATGCAACGCTTCTTTTTACAAATGCAGGAATGGTGCCTTTTAAGAATATTTTTACAGGCGAGATTCCTAGACCAAATCCACCAATTCGTACAAGTTGCCAAACATGCATAAGGGCGGGTGGAAAGCATAATGATTTAGATAATGTGGGCTATACTGCAAGACACCATACTTTTTTTGAAATGCTTGGAAATTTTAGCTTTGGAGAGTATTTTAAGAATGAAGTTATACCTTATGCTTGGGAATTTATAACAGAAGTTTTAAAACTTCCAAAAGAAAAACTTTATGTTACTGTCCATGAAAAAGATGATGAAGCTTATGAAATTTGGTCTAAATATATCCAAAAAGATAGAATTTATAAATTTGGCGACAAAGATAACTTTTGGGCTATGGGAGAAACTGGACCGTGTGGACCTTGTAGTGAGATTTTTTATGATCAAGGACAAGAGCATTTTAATACTAGCGAAGATTATATGGGCGGAGATGGAGATAGATTTTTAGAAATTTGGAATCTTGTTTTTATGCAATTTGAAAGATCATCTGACGGCTCTTTAAAACCGCTTCCAAAACCAAGCATAGATACTGGTATGGGATTAGAGAGAATTACTGCTATTAAAGAAGGCGTATTTAGCAACTACGATACATCGATATTTATGCCCATTATAAACGAAGTTGCAAAGTTATGTTCTAAAAAATATGAATATAAAAGTGGAGCAAGTTATAGAGTTATAAGCGATCACATAAGATCTGTTGTGTTTTTGCTAGCTCAAGGCGTAAATTTCGATAAAGAGGGAAGAGGGTACGTTTTAAGAAGAATATTAAGAAGAGCATTAAGACATGGATATCTTCTTGGTATAAAAGAGCCTTTTATGTATAAACTTGTAGATATTGTTGTTAAACTTATGGGAGAGCATTATTCATACTTAAAAGATAAAAGCGAAATTGTAAAAGAACAGATAAAACTTGAAGAAGAGAGATTTTTAAGCACCATAGCATCTGGTCTTGAGTTGTTTAATGATGAATTAAAAAATACTAAAAATATTTTTAGTGGCGAAGTTGCATTTAAATTATATGACACTTATGGTTTTCCACTAGATCTTACTATAGATATGCTAAGAGAAAAAAACCTTAGTGTTGATGAGAAAAAATTTGATAAGCTTATGAGCGAACAACGCAAAAAAGCCAAAGCTAGTTGGAAAGGTAGTGGCGATAAGGCTATAGAAAGTGGAGATTTTAAGGTATTGCTTGAGAAATTTGGAGAAAATGAATTTGTTGGTTATGAAAAAACGATAAATAAAACAGAAATTCTAGCACTACTTGATGAAAATTTTAAATTGATAGATGAGTTAAGACCAAACACAAACGGTTGGATTATGCTTAAACAAACACCATTTTACGCACAAAGTGGCGGACAATGTGGTGACAAAGGAATTATAAATAATCAAAATGAAGTTATTGACACTCAAAAATTCTTTGGATTAAATTTAAGTTTTGTTAATTCAATAAATACTCTTAAAGTTGGTGATGAGGTAGAGTGCAAGGTTGATATAATAAGAGATGAAATAGCAAGACATCATAGTGCAACACATCTTCTTCACGCAGCATTAAAAAAAGTTTTAGGTAGCCATGTTATGCAAGCTGGAAGTAGCGTGGAAGCTACTAGACTTAGGTTTGATTTTTCTCACTCAAAAGCTATGAATAGCGAAGAAATAAGACAAGTTGAGGATATGGTAAATTTAGTTATATCTAGTAAAGAGGATGTAAAAACTGAGATTATGGATTTACAAGATGCTAAAAATAGCGGTGCTACAGCTCTTTTTGGTGAAAAATATGATCAAAAAGTAAGAGTTTTAAGTATGGGAAATTTTAGCAAAGAACTTTGTGGTGGAACTCATGTTAAAAATGTCAGTGAAATAGGCATGTTTTTAATATTAAAAGAAAGTGGAGTAAGTTCTGGAGTAAGAAGAATAGAAGCTGTATGTTCAAAAAGTGCTTTTGAGTTCATTAAAAATTTAAGAAAAGATTACACGGAAGTTTGTGAGATTCTAAAAACGACTTCTCCTATAGTTTCTATAGAAAAATTAAAAGATGAAATAAAAGCTTTAAAGTCTCAAATAAGTGCAATATCAAATTCAAGTGCCTTGGTTATCAATGATATTAATGGAATAAAAGTTGTTGTTAGTGATTTTGAAGGCGATATAAAAGAAAAAATAGATGAAGTAAAAAACAGATATGAAAAAGTTGTAATTTTACTTGGAAATAAAAAAGATGATAAGATAAATTTAGCAGCTGGTGTTAAAAATGCTCCGATAAAGGCTGGAGAGCTTGTTAGAAATGTTGCTAAAATTTTAGGCGGCGGTGGCGGCGGTCGTGATGATTTTGCAACTGCTGGTGGAAAGGATATATCAAAGATTAATGATGCTTATGAGTATGCAAAATCTTTTATAAAAGAGAGATTAAATTGATAGATATCGCCTTTGCAAAGTTAGAAAATATAGCTCCTTTTTTGCATATTTTGTCAGTTGCTATTTTTTTAGGCACAAGCATTAATGGGTGGGTAAGTGCAAAATTTGTATTTAGAAGAGTTGTTATAAATGAAGATAATGTTGAATTATTTTTTTATGCAATAAAAATCTTTGGCATAGTTATATTTTCATCGATGATAATTATTTTTTTAACCGGTATATTTTTAATAGGTGATAATCTTTTAAAAATAGCTGATCCTATGCTTGAAGCTATCATAGCTACGAAATTTGCAATCTTTTTATTTGTTTTAATAAATTTATTTTATATGGCTTTTAGATTTAAAAAATCCCTTAATGCAAAAAAACATCAAGATTATTTAGAAGTAAGAGAAAATTTGGTTATTATTTTTAGATATTTCACGCCATTAAATATCGTTTGTATGTGTTTTGCGATATTTTTGGGAATAAATTTTAGGAATTTATAGATGTTAACGCTTGCATCTTCATCTCAAACAAGAGCCGAAATTTTAAGGGAAAATGGCATTAATTTTAATCAAATTAAATTAAATTTTAAAGA
This sequence comes from Campylobacter sputorum, assembly GCF_002220775.1. NCBI lineage: Bacteria > Pseudomonadati > Campylobacterota > Epsilonproteobacteria > Campylobacterales > Campylobacteraceae > Campylobacter > Campylobacter sputorum. Next base: position 1,445,794 of record NZ_CP019685.1, on the reverse strand, counting down.
AGAAGTAGAGCGTGTGGGTACTCCTTCAAAATATGTTTTAGATGTTGTAAAATCCAAACAAAAAGAATTTTTTGATATTTATCCAGATATGCAAAATGTTTTATTTGCTGATAGCATAGTTAGTGTTGGGGATAAAATTTTTGGTAAAGCAAAATATGAAAAAGATGCCTTAGATATGCTTCTTACACAAAGTGGAAACATTGTAAGTGTTTTTAGTGCAATGCTATTTTACTCTCAAAAATTTGAGATGATTAGCGTAAATGAGACGAAATTTGAATTTTTCAAATTTGAAGAAAATGATTTAAATTTTTATTTACAAAGTAATCAGTGGCAAGGAAAAGCAGGGGCTATGATGATAGAAGGATTTAATAAAAAATATATAAAAAGTTACTCTGGTTATTTAAGTAATGCAAGAGGGCTTTGTGTAGAAATTTTAAAGGCATTTTTATGAGGTATATTTTTGGAATTTTATTTGCTTGTTTTGTGGCTTTGGCTTTATTTATTGGAAAATTATATAGCGATATTCACTTTGAGGCATATAGCATAATTGATTATAATCCAAGATTAACTACTCAAATTTATGATAGAAACGGCGAACTTATAGCAAATGTATTTGATGATGAAAATAGATTGTATGTGGATTATAAAGACATACCGGGTAGAATCATAGAAGCACTTGTTGCGATAGAAGATACATCTTTTTTTGAACACGAGGGCATAAATATAGAAGCTATTTTTAGAGCTTTGATAAAAGATATAAAAGCCATGAAATTAGTTGAGGGTGCATCAACAATTACTCAACAACTTATAAAAAATGTCGCACTTAGTCCAGAAAAAAAGATTATAAGAAAAATGAAAGAAGCAGTTCTTGCATATGAAGTAGAAAATAAGCTTACAAAAGAGCAAATTTTAGAAAGATATCTAAATCATGTTTATTTTGGGCACGGGTATTATGGTATAAAAACTGCTGCAAATGGGTATTTTAGAAAAACTTTAGATGAACTAACATTAAAAGAAATTTCAATGCTTGTTGGTATGCCAAAAGCACCAAGTGCGTATGATCCAACAAAACATATGGATTTAGCTATTTCTCGTGCTAATAGTGTAATTAGCAGGATGTATGATTTGGGTTGGATAAATAAAAATGAGTATGAGATAGCTTTGGCAGAAGAACCTAAGGTATACAATGATACACTTAGCAAAAATAGAGCTCCTTATGTTGTTGATGAAGTTATAAAAGAAGCGTCTCTTTATTTTTCAGATATACGAATTGGCGGTTATATCATACAAACTAGCATTGATTTACAAGCCCAAGATAAAGCAGTAGAGGCGCTAAGATTTGGTTATAATGAAATTTTAAAAAGAGATAAAGATGCAAATAGCACGGTTTTAAATGGTGCTTTAATAGCAACCCATCCGCAAAGTGGCGATATATTAGCTCTTGTTGGTGGAGTTGATTATAATAAAAGTAACTATAATCGTGCTACTCAAGCTACTAGACAACTTGGTTCTAGTTTTAAGCCTTTTATTTATCAATTAGCTTTAAATTTGGGATATTCGCCTATGAGTAAAATTCCTGATGTAGCAAGAGTTTTTGAAAATGCAAATGCTGGTGAAGATTGGACTCCTAAAAATTATGGTAATAAATATAAAGGATTTATAACTTTAAAAGAGGCTTTAAGGGATTCAAGAAACTTAGCAACTATAAATTTACTAAACCAAATAGGTCTAGATGTGGCATATCAAAAACTTACAGAACTTGGTTTTAGTGGTGTATCTCAAGATTTATCAATAGCTCTTGGTAGTTTTGGTGTATCGCCTTTAGAAGCTTCTAGATTTTATTCTATGTTTCCAAATTTAGGAGAGATTGTTGAGCCAAAACTGATTAGAAAAGTTACAAATAAATTTGGCATAACTAAAATTTATGATTCAAAAAGAGCTTTTATAATGGAGCCTGAACAAGCGTATCTTATGGTTGATATGCTTCAAACTGTTGTAAATGAAGGAACTGGTAGAAGAGCAAGGGTTGATGGAGTAGAAATAGGCGGTAAAACTGGAACTACAAACAACAATGTAGATGCTTGGTTTTGCGGATTTGCACCAGAGCTTGCTGTGATGGTTTGGTATGGAAATGACAACAATACTCCAATGAAAAAAGTTGAGGGCGGAGCTAGAACTTCTGGACCTGTATTTAAAAAATTTGTTGAGGATTATAAAAAATTAAATCCAGATATGGAAACTAAGTTTGTAAAACCAGATGGTGTAAAAAGTATGATGTATCAAGGAAAAGAAGCATTTTATACAGATAAGTCCCCTCTTCCAAATTCATCTCAAATGGATAACTTGAATATGCAAGAAAGTGAAGGATTGATATTTTAAAGTAGTATATAAAGCTCTTTTAGGGCTTTGTTATTTATTATTTTTATTGTTTCTTTTTGTATTTCTATTAGTTTATTTTTTTTAAATTTAGATAGAATTCTAGACAGTGTTTCTGGAGTGATGTTTAACATTGTTGCTATTTGTATATTTTTAAGCAGTGAGAAAATTTCCAAATTTTCTACTAACTGTTTTGCAACTTTTGCTTCTGCGTTGAGTATTAGTTCGTTGTGTATAACCTCATTCATTATTTTGAGTTTTTGACTAAGTGATTTTATCATACCTAAAGATATATTTTCGTCGCTTAAACACTCTTTTTTAAAAAAATCAAATTCTATTTTTACTACTTCAGAATTAGATACAAATTTAGCACTAGCAGGATAAGGAATTCCTTCTAAAGTTGCAATTTCTGCTATGAACGATGGTGCTAAAATATTATGCAAAAAAATTTCACTTCCATTTTGCTTGGTTTTAAAAATCCGTATCTCACCTTTTATAAGAAGATGAAGCCATTTTGATTCCTCTCCTTCTATAAAAAGCAAATCTCCATTTTTATATTTTTTGATAACACTTGCATTTTCGATTTTTTTAATTTTTTGTTTATCAACATATTTAAAAAAAGATATTTTTTCTAGCACTGTTTTTTAAGCAAATCTCTTATTTCTGTAAGTAAAACTATATCTTCTTTTGGTTCTGGTTGTGCGTTTTCTTTTTTCTCGTCTTGTTTTCTTATTTTATTCATAGCTTTTATTGCTAAGAAAATGGCAAATGCTATGATTAAAAAATCAATTATGGTTTGTATAAATGAGCCGTAATTTAGCGTAACAGCGGGCGTTGTTCCAACGGCTTCTTTTAAAATAATATTCATATGACTAAAATTTACTCCCCCTGTTAATATTCCCATAATAGGCATTATGACATCTGAAACCAAAGATGAAACAATTTTTCCAAATGCTGCACCTATCACTACGCCAACTGCCATATCAACAACATTGCCTTTCATGGCAAATTCTTTAAATTCCTTTATAAAACTCATTTTTTTCCTTTATTTTTGAGATCTTTTTTGAACTTCTTTTATAAAATACTTAGCATTTTCAACAGGGATATCTGGTAAAATGCCATGTCCAAGATTAAATATATGAGGTTTGTTTTTCATAATACATAAAATTTCATCGATGCCTTGCGAAATACTTTCTTTACTATAAAGTCTGCATGGCTCCATATTTCCTTGAAGTGTAAATTTAGAAGATAATGTGTCTCTAGCACTTTTTAAAGGTGTACTCCAATCAACGCCAAAAACATCAAAATTTCCATCAATTTTTTCTAAATAACCACTAATGCCTTTTGGAAATACAATTACGGCAATATGCGGATATTTTTGTTTAATGTAAGAAGCTATTTCGTTTATGTATGTAAAGCCAAATTCAAAATATTTATCCATTTCAAGAGCATTTGCCCAACTATCGAAAATTTGCACAGCATTTGCACCAGCTTTTATCTGTTCTTCTAAATATAATTTTAAAACTTCTGTCAATTTTGATAAAATTTTATGTAAAAACTCAGGATTTGTGTATAAAAGTTTTTTACATATGTTATAAGTTTTGCTGCCTTTACCTTCTATCATATAAGTGGCAATTGTCCAAGGAGCACCGCAAAATCCTATCAAAGCTTTATCTTTAGGTAGTTTTTCTCTAGTTAGTTTTATAGCATCATAAACATAATTTAGATTTTTTACAGCTTTTTGTGAATCTAATTTATTTAAATCTTCATTAGTTTGTATTCTTTTTTCAAAAACAGGACCTTCGCCACTTACAAAATTTAAATCCATGCCCATTTCAAGCGGAATAACTAAAATATCGCTAAAAATGATTGCAGCATCAACTCCTAGTATATCAACTGGTTGAAGAGTAACTTCACTAGCTTTTTTATAATCTTTGCATAGGGATAAGAAATCACCAGCTTCTTTTCTAACTTTCATATATTCAGGAAGGTACCTACCCGCTTGTCTCATCATCCAAATAGGAGTATATGGAGTTGGTTTTTTAAAGCAAGCATCTATAAAAATCATATTTCACCTTTTTTTAATTTTATTATACTTGTTTTTAATAAATTTAATATATTATTATATTGATTTTTTATAAGAATTTAGAGCTGATTAAAATTAATGCCACCAAATTTAAGCAAAGCACTACCCCAAGTAAATCCACCGCCAAAAGCATCTAAAAGTAGTAAATTTCCATTTTGGATTTTGCCTTCTTCATAAGCATCGTTTATCGCCATAGGAATCGAAGCTGCACTTGTATTGCCGTATTTATGAACAGTTATAATACTTTTTTCATCATTGATATTAAGTTTATCTTTAACTGCTTGAATTATTCTTAAATTTGCTTGATGAGGTATAAAAAAATCAATATCATCACTTGTAAGGTTATTTTTTTCTAAAATATTTATAACATCATTTGTTAGAGTATTGACCGCAACTTTAAATACTTCATTTCCTTTCATATGAATGAAATTTAATCTATTTTGTATTGTATTTGAATTTGCTGGATTTAAACTTCCACATCCTGGAATCATTAAAAGCTCTCTTTTTGAGCCATCACTTCCTAAATGGATATCAATAATCTCGTTTTCATCTCTAGCTGATATCACAGCAGCCCCGGCACCATCACCAAATAAAATACAAGTTGTTCTATCGCTCCAGTCTACAAAAGAGCTGATTTTTTCAGCACCAATTATCAAGATATTTTTTGCACAATTGCTTTGTATAAAAGATTTTGCAGTGTTTAGTAGATATATAAAACCTGAGCAAGCTGCACTGATATCAAAAGCTGGAATGTTTATCAAATCAAGTTTTGATGCTATCACGCAAGCGGTTGATGGCATGCAAAGATAATCTGGCGTAAAAGTAGCACAAATTAACATATCTATATCTTTTATGTTAAGTCCTGAGCGATTTATCGCGATTTTTGCAGCCTCATATCCAAGATCAGATGTAGACATATTTTTAGCAATTCTGCGTTCTTTTATACCTGTTCTTTTTGTTATCCATTCATCGCTGGTTTCAACCATTTTTTCTAAATCGAAATTATTTAGGATTGTATCTGGGGCATAAGCCCCTATAGATATCATTGAGGCTTTTTTCATATTGTATTATTGCTTTGCGAAATAAGCAAGTTCATTTTCTATAGTATTATTTATTTTAGAATCTGAAAATTTAATTGCTTGAAATATAGCATTTTTTATAGCTTTTGGACTACTTTTGCCGTGGCTTATAATAACGCAGTTTTTAACACCAATTAGAGGTGCACCTCCGTATTCGTCATAATCAACTAATCTTTTAATATTTTTAAACACTTTTTTCATTAAAAATGCACCTATTATAGATATGAAAGATTCTTTGATATTTGTTTTAATGATTTTAGTCATAGAACTAGCTACGCCTTCGCTTGTTTTAAGCACTAAGTTACCGATAAATCCATCGCAAACCACAACATCTACGCTTCCATCAAAAATTTGTCCGCCTTCAACATTTCCGATAAAAGAATCAAGGTTTTTTAAAAGCAAAAAAGCTTCTTTTGTTACATCATTTCCTTTACTTTCTTCTTCTCCGTTGCTTAAAAGACCTATTTTTGGTGATTGTATTCCTAAGATCTCTTTAGCGTAAGCTTCGCCCATTACGGCAAATTGAAAAAGATGTTCTGCTTTGCAATCAACATTAGCTCCAACATCAAGCATAAGTGTTTTTTTATTGTTTTGACTTGGCATAAGTGTTGCTATAGCAGGTCTAAGAACATTTTTTAACCTACCTATCCTAAGTGTTGCTAAACTCATTGTAGCTCCACTATGTCCAGCTGAAACAACTCCGTCGCATTCGCCATTTTTTAAAAGTTCTATAGCCTTGTATATGGTGGTTTCTTTGTTTTTTATGGCATCAGTTGCATGACTTGCCATAGAAAACATCTCATCTGCTTGAATATAAGTAATATTATTTGAAAAACGATCTGGTATCATTTTTTCAATTTCTTGTCTATCGCCAACTAAAATGGCATTAAAACTTTTTTCTTCTAAAGCTTGTAAAACACCATTTATAATTGGCTCATAACCAAAATCACCACCCATTGCATCGATAGCAACACGAACCATATATTAGTATTCTCCCGTTGTTTTGTTTGCTCTATGTGGTATTTTCCAACTGCCGTCTTTATCTTTAACGGGAATTGGAAGATTTACCTTATAGTGAGTTCTGCGTTTTGCTGCGCGAGTTTTGCTCACTCTTCTTTTAGGTACTGCCATTTTTAACTCCTTTACTAAATTTTACATTTTTCGCAGTAAAAACAGTCGCTTTTATATGACTCTATTTCACTGGTCATTATTTCATCTAAATTTATATTTCCATCAAAAAACTCAATGACATCATCAAGTTTTCCATCTTCGTCTTTATAGTATCCATTGCTTAAAATTAAACTCAAATCATAATCTAAAATAAGCATTATATCATCACCACATCTACTACATATATACGGTAGATTGCCTTTTATATGGGCATCGCAACTTACTAAATTTCCACTAATTTTTTTTAAATTTCCACTTAATTTTATATTTTCTTTTATAAGCTCAAACGGATAACTATTTTTATTTATTGTAGAAAATGCAATTTTCATTATTTTTTAGCAAATCTCTCTATTTGAGAAGAAAAATGATATTTCTATAGCGGCATTTTCTAAACTATCGCTTCCATGAACTGCATTTGCATCTATGCTATCTGCAAAATCAGCTCTAATTGTGCCTTTTTGTGCTTCTTTTGGATTAGTTGCTCCCATTAATTCTCTATTTTTGGCAACAGCATTTTCTCCTTCTAAAACCATTACAACTACTGGACCACTTGTCATAAATTTAACAAGCTCACTATAAAAAGGTCTATCTTTATGAACTATATAAAAATTTTTAGCATCTTCTTCACTAAGTTTAAGTTTTTTTGCTGCTGCAATCCTTAAACCATTACTTTCAAATCTATCAATAATTTTACCAATAACACCTTTTTTAACTGCGTCGGGTTTTATAATAGATAAGGTTTTTTGCATGTTTATCCTTTAATTACAATAAAAAATAATTTTAAGGGAAAGATTATATCAAAAAAAAGTAAAAAATAAAAGTAGGCTCATTTTATGCCTACTTTTTGGTAATATGAAAGATTATTGAACTACAGGGGTAGAACCATTTCTCATATCTGCAGATATTTCACTTCTGCTAGGTTGACCAGAAACTGGTGCATCCCAAACTATACAGCCATCTGTTGGACAAGCTGATGCACAGGCTGGTTGATCATTATGACCTACGCACTCTACACATTTATCTGGATATACATAATAAATGTCTTCGCCTTTTGGGTTATCGCTATCGTCAACTATAGCTTCAACTGGACACTCATCTATGCAAGAACCGCAAGCTATGCATATATCAGTAATTTTTACCGCCATTTTTTCTCCTTAATAATAATTTATATGAGTTTATAACTATACCAAAAATATATTAAATTTGATATAAATAATATGAAATGGTTATAAATTTTATATATATGAAAATTTATAAGTAAATTTACAGATAAACTGGCTAAAATTCACAGATTTTTATTTTAATGTATCTTAAGGAAAATTTATGACAAGTTCAACAAAATACAATTTTAGATTAAAAGACTCACTTTTAGGAGCACAATTTTTATTTGTCGCTTTTGGAGCTTTGGTTTTGATGCCGATTTTAACAGGCTTAGATACAAGCGTTGCCCTTTTTACGGCTGGAATTGGAACTCTTATTTTTCAATTTGTTTGTCGCAAAAAAATCGTTCCTATTTTTTTGGCATCAAGCTTTGCTTTTATTGCACCAATTAGTTTTGGTATATCCAAATGGGGATTAAGTGCTACAATGGGAGCTGTATTTTTTGCAGGACTTGCATATAGTGCTTTTAGTTTTGTTGTGAAGTATAAGGGATATGAGTTTATACAAAAGATTTTACCTCCAATTGTTGTTGGTCCTGTTATAATGACAATAGGTCTTGTTCTTAGTCCAGCTGCCGTAAGTATGGCAACTCCATCAGGAGAGGCACTAAAAGTATATCAAATTTTAAATCCAAATTTTAGCACAAATGATGCTATGATTATAGCTGGAGTTTCTCTTTTGGTAACTCTTATGTGTATAGTTTTTGCAAAAGGTATGTTAAAACTCATTCCAATTTTGTGTGGCATAGCAGCTGGATATATAATGTCTATGTTTTATGGGATTATTGATTTTTCTGTTGTAAAAAATGCTCCTTGGTTTAGTGTGCCAAATTTTGTATTTCCTACATTTCATCTTGATGCTATTTTATATATGATACCTGTTATAATTGCTCCCATAATTGAGCATATTGGCAATGTTATAGCAATTAGCAATGTTACAAAAGAAGATTTTACTAAAAATCCAGGACTTGAAAAAACTCTTCTTGGTGATGGTATTGCAACTAGTGTAGCAGCACTTCTTGCGGGACCACCTTGTACAACTTATGCTGAAGTAACAGGAGCTGTTAGATTAACTAGAGCTTTTAATCCTGCTATTATGACATGGTCTGCTATAGTAGCAATAATGCTAGCTTTTATAGGAAAGCTTGGGGCATTGATATCTAGTGTGCCATCTTGTGTTCTAGGTGGAATTATGATACTGCTTTTTGGAATAATAGCAAGTGTTGGCATGGAAAGTCTTATAAAAAACAAGGTTGATATGGATAATCCAAGAAATATGATTATAATAGCTCTTGTTTTAGTTCCTGCACTTGGCGGTATGGTGCTTGATTTTGGTTTTGCTAGTTTTTCTCAAATTGGGCTCGGGGCTATTATAGGAGTTGTTTTAAATTTAGTTTTACCTCATAAAAAAGTTCAAGATTAGTAAATTTGCGTTTTAGCGCAAATTTACTCTACATACATTATATAATCTTCATATCCCATATCTTTCATCTTTTCAATAGGAATAAACTCTAAACTAGCACCATTTATGCAATATCTTAATCCACCTTTTTCTTTTATACCATCATCAAAAACATGTCCAAGATGGGAATTGCCAAGTTTAGAGCTAACTTCTGTTCTTTGCATTCCATGAGTTAAATCTTCATTGTATTTTATAACATCTGTAGTTATTGGTTTTGAAAAACTCGGCCAACCACATCCTGCATCAAATTTATCTTTAGAGCTAAAAAGAGGTTGTTTTGTTACAATATCTACATATATACCTTTTTGATTAAATTTATCAAATTTAGAACTAAATGGTGCTTCTGTTTGTTTATACTGTGTAACATTGTATTGCAGTTCACTTAAAGAGTTTTTTATCTCATCTTGACTTGGTTTTTTAAATTTACCAGCATAAAGAGGTTTTGAAGATAAACTTAAATCTATATGGCAATATCCGCTTGGATTTTTATCTAAATAATCTTGATGATAATCTTCTGCTAGGATAAAATTTTTAAGTTTTTGAACCTCTACTGCTATTTTTTGTTTATATTTGTTTTGTTCATAAGAGATAAATTTGGTTATATATTTTTCCATATTTTCATCATTGTAGTAAATTCCACTTCTATACTGTCTGCCAGTGTCGTTTCCTTGTTTGTTTATGGATATGGGGTCTATAATTCTAAAATAATGAGCCAAAATTTCAATCAAACTAATAATATTTTCATCAAATTCAATTTTTAATGTTTCTGCGTGATCGCTTTTTGATAATTCTTGATATGAAGTTTGTGGAGTTTTTCCATTTGCATAACCAACAGATGTTTGCAAAATCCCTGGTATTTTTTTAAAGTATCCTTCCATTCCCCAAAAGCAACCTCCTGCTAAGTATATCTCTTTTTGGTTTTGCATATTTTCTCCTTTGATTTCTTTTGCATTTGCAATTAGCATAAAAAATATGCCAAAAACTAATAATATTTTTTTCATACTTACTCCTTTAAGTAAGCAAATTTGCGATAAATTTTAATTTAAAATTATTAACGAAGAAGATGAGTTTTGTAAATAGTGGCAAATTTGCCACTATTTTTTAGTTTATTCTTTAACCGTTTTGTATCCGTGAGATATAAGTTTATCCATACCGCCTTTTAAATTTGTTACATCGTTTATACCATTTTCTTGTAGTAATTTAGCTGCTATTTCGCCTCTTCTACCACTTTTACAAATCACATAGATTGGTCTAGATAAATTTATCCCACTAGCTTTTACTTTTTCTATAAAGTTTTCATCTATGGTTTTTTTATCATCTTTTGTAAGAGAGATTTTATAAGCACCTTTTATAGTTCCAGTATCTTTCCATTCAGCTGGTGTTCTGGTGTCTATTATCTGCATATCCTCTGTTATATTAGATGGTTCCATATCTAATTGTTTAACTCCTGCGTTTAGAGTAATTATAGCTGCGAATAAAAAAACTAAAATTTTTTTCATTCATTTTCTCCTTTTAAAAATATTTTTAAAATTATATCATAGCGTGTATTAAAAATTTCGCAATACTATGTTTAATTTTGTGAGTATTTTGTTTTTGTCTATAACTCTTTTTTGTGGTGTAATTTCGGTAAAATTATGATTTGTTTGTAAAAAGTTTTGTAAATAATAGTTATTTTTATATCCTAAATTTTCAAGATATTGTGCCATTTTAGAAATATCATTTTCATTTATAAAATCAGTATGAATTGTCGTTCTAACTTCAAATTTAAAGTCAATTTTTATGAGATATTGTAGTGTTTGTTCAAATTTATAATATAAATTTGATTTTGTAATTTTTTTAAATTTATTAATGTGTGCTTTAAAATCAAGTGCAATGTAATCTATAAGATTTTCATCCAAGGCTTGTTTTATGATGTCTGTATTTGTGCCGTTTGTATCAACTTTAAGCTTATAACCTAGGCTTTTAACATTTCTACAAAGAGTTAAAAAATCTCTACAAAGTGTGCATTCGCCGCCACTAAATACAACGCCACTTAATTTTCCAACTCTTGATTTTAAGAAATTTAAAAACTCATCATTTGTTATTTTGCCTTGATTTAAAACCGCATCTATATTGTAGCAATAGATACAACGCATATTACATCCACTAAACCAAACTATACAAGCAAGCTCGTCTTGATAGTCTGTTGTGGTAAATTTAGTAATTTCATAAATTTGATTCATAATTTATGCTGTTTTTTGTTCCTTTTTATCGCATTTTTCTACAAACTGAACACGCTCTTTATGCTCTCCTTTTTTACCTAAATTAAAGCTCTCAACTGGTCTTAAATATCCCATAACTCTTGTGTAAACTACACATTTTGTTCTTTTTGATTCTAACTCTTTTGGAAATTCCATTTTATGCTCCTTTTTGATTTTTTTTATATTCATTTAGTAACTCTTCATCGCAATATGGACAGTATTCATGCTCTCCAGAAATATATCCGTGCTTATGACAAACGCTAAATATCGGGGTTATTGTAATATAAGGAAGTTTGTAATTTGTTACTATATTTTTCACAAGCATTTTGCAAGCCTCAGCCGAACTTAACTTTTCTTTCATATATAAGTGAAAAACGGTTCCGCCTGTGTAGCTTGATTGAAGTTCATCTTGCAAATCAAGTGCTTCAAACGGATCGTCTCCAAAATACGCAGGAAGTTGTGTTGAGTTTGTATAATAAATGTTATCGCCACTTCCAGCTTGCAATATATCATCGTATCTTTTTTTATCTTCTTTTGCAAATCGATAAGTTGTGCCCTCAGCAGGGGTTGCTTCGAGATTATAAAGATTTCCAGTGCTTTCTTGAAAAGAGCGTATTTTGTCTCTTAAATGTTCTATAAGTTCAATGGCAAATTTAACTCCAAATTTAGTTGTAATGTTTTCTTTATCATTGCTAAAATTTCTTATCATTTCATTTGCACCATTTATGCCTATGGTGCTAAAATGGTTGTTGAAATTTTTAAGATATCTTGCTGTGTATGGATAAAGTCCTCTATCATACATTTCTTTTATAAATTTACGTTTTTTCTCAAGAGTGCTTTTTGCAAGTTCTAAAAGTTTATCTAAATTTTCATAAAGTGCCTTTTTATCATTTTTATAAAGATAACCAAGACGGGCTAAATTTATCGTTACAACGCCAATTGATCCAGTCATTTCAGCTGAGCCAAAAAGTCCGCCACCTCTTTTTAGTAGTTCTCTTAAATCAAGTTGAAGTCTGCAACACATTGAGCGGACTGCACCTGGTTTATAGGCTTTTTCATTTTCTATTTTGTTTCCATTTTCATCTATGATATACTGACTTCCTATGAAATTTTGAAAGTAACTTGAGCCCATTTTGGCGGTATTTTCAAACAATACTTTAGCCACTGGGCTATTCCAGTCAAAATCTTGTGTTAAATTTACAGTTGGTATTGGAAAGGTAAAAGGTTGAGAGCATTTATCTCCTTTTGTTAAAACCTCGTAAAATGCTATGTTTATGCGATCCATTTCGCTTTGAAAATCGCCATAAGTCATATCGATTAATTTATCTCTGCCGCGTTCTTTTGCCTTTTTTATAAGAATTTCATCGTCTAAGTCTTTAAAAAGATGTTCGTTTTGGCTTGTTGGAATTTGATCTTTTAAGTCATCTGGGCAGGTTAAATCTATCGTAACATTTGTAAATGGACTTTGCCCCCATCTTGCCGGTACATTTAGATTGAAAACAAAACTAGTAATAGCTTTTTTTATCTCTCTATCTGTTAAATTATCTCTAAAAACATAAGGTGCAAGATATGTATCAAAACTTGAAAATGCTTGTGCTCCTGCCCATTCGCTTTGTAAAATTCCAAGAAAATTTGCCATTTGATAAAGCGCTTCTCTAAAATGATGAGGTGCTCTGCTTTCAACCCTTCCTCTAACCCCATTAAAACCTTCATTTAACAACGCTCTTAAGCTCCATCCCGCACAATACCCAGTTAGGCAGTCTAAATCGTGGATATGATAATCCCCATTTCTATGTGCTAATCCTTCCTCTTTGCTATAAACACTATCAAGCCAGTAGTTTGCTATAACTTTTCCAGCGGTGTTGTTTATAAGTCCTGCGTTTGAGTAGCTTGCATTTGAATTTGCTAAAATTCTCCAATCATGTTTTCCTATATATTCGTTTATGGTTTGAGTTGAGTTTATGTATGTTGTATCTTCATTTAATCCTAAAATTTGCTCTCTTTGCATTTTATGAGTATGGCGATATAGCATAAAACTTTTTAAAACATTGAAATGTTTGCGTTCAAATAGCTTTTTTTCTATCAAATCTTGTATATCTTCAACTGCTGTTATCTCTTTTGATGCTATTTCATCGATAACGCCGTAAAATACTTTGTTATCATACTCTTCATTTTCACTTTCAAATGCTTTTTTTATAGCATCTTCTATCTTATATGATAAAAATAGCTCTTCTTTTCCATCTCTTTTTAAAATTTTTTTCATTATGTAACCTCAAAATTGTGATTTTGGATTATATCATTTGTGAAGTTTAAACTTACTTAAACAAATTTAGAGTTAAACGATATAAATTATCAATAAGAATAAAAAAGTTATATTTTAAAGGTTTTTTTATAAATATATTTAATATACTAAATTAAGGGATTTTGTAAATAAAAATTAAAATTTATATAGAAAAATATAAAATATATTAATTAATATAATTTTTTAAGATTATTTGTTAAATTTATGAGTATTTTATAATCTTACGGTTTAGATATTTTATTTGCTTTATTGCTAATTTACTATTAAGATTTTAATTTATTTTAAAACAAATAAATTTTTTATACAACATAGTATATAAATTTAGAAAAGTTATTTGGTGGTTTAAATTTATTTTTTGTATTGCTTAGCTATTAACACTTAGCAGCATATTTTTGCAAGTCAGTTAGTCATAAATGGAGCCCTTTATTTACAATATCAAAGCTTTTTAGATGAAGCCATAAAAATACTTAAAAACTTAGCAAAAGAACAAAACCAAGACTTAAATATAAATGAGTATTTAGGCGATAATTTAGAACATAATTTACCAATTTTAAGTGATGATGAAATTTACAACGAAGTGAAAAAAAGAAGCGAAGCTATACACAATAAAATGGCTAAACTTTTAAGTCACGATGAAGTAAAACAAAATATCAAAAATCACATTTTAGGGCTTTAAATTTGCTAGTTTATACAGAGCAGTTTTATGGCGAGCTAGAAAACATAACAGACTTTATAAAAAAAGATAGCATAAACAGAGCCTTAAAATTTAGTGATGATTTATTTCTAAAACTTGAAAATATTCCATATTATCCGTTAGCTTATCCAAAATATAAAAGATGATAAAAATATAAGAAAATTAATTTTTAAAGGTTATGTAATACCATTTGAAATTTTAAAAGACGATATTTATATTTTAGGTATTTTTAAAAACAATTTATTGACTAGAAAAAAAGAGCTAAATTTAAAGTTACTACTTTAAATTAAAATAGAGTAAATGGTGTCAAGAGAGAGACTTGAACTCTCGACCTCCGGCTTATGAGACCAGCGCTCTAACCAGCTGAGCTACCTTGACACAACATAAATAGAATTGATGATTCTATCAAACATAAGCTTATAAATTTATAAATTATGCTAATTATTGCTTCAAAATTTACAAATTTAAAAAATTTAATATATTTTCATACCAAAAAAACCGAAGTTTTTAACTAAATATTAAGCTAAATATAATAAAATTACTAAATTTTGACACTAGGTAAAATATGAATAAATTTATGCAAGTTTTAAAAGATATTAATGAGCTTATAGTTTTTAAGCACTCTGTATTTGTGTTACCATTCATTTTTATGTCAATGATAGTGGCTTCTAAGATAGATAATGGCACAATGTGGTTTGGTATAAAACTTTTTATATTAGGTACACTTTGTGCGGTTACTGCAAGAAATTTTGCGATGGCTACAAATAGATATCTTGATGAGGATATAGATAAACCAAATCCTAGATGTGCAAATAGACCAAGTGTTGATGGCAGAATTGGCAAAAAAAATTTAATTATTTTTATAATTTTTAACGCTTTTGCTTTTATTTTTATAGCATATTTCATAAATGATTTAGCTTTTAAACTCTCTTTTCCTATACTTATAGCACTTGGTGGATATTCATTTTTTAAACGATTTAGTTCGCTTGCTCATGTGGTTTTGGGGCTTTGTGAAGGATTAGCACCTATTGCTGGGGTTGTTGCTGTAAGTGCTGATATACCACTTTGGAGTGTTTTGCTTTGTTTTGGTGTATCATTTTGGGTTGCTGGATTTGATGTGCTTTATTCACTTCAAGATATTGATTATGACAAAAAAACCGGACTTTTTAGCATACCATCAAGATATGGTGTAGAGGCTTCTATGTTTATATCTGCTATGTTTCACTTTATAACTATTATATTTTGGTTATTATTTGCATGGTCTGCTAATCTTGGTGGATGGGCGTATTTTGGTATCATTTTGAGTGCTTTTATATTGTTTAAAGAGCATCAAATTGTGAGAAAAGATTTTAGCAAGATAGATAAAGCGTTTTTCACATTAAATGGATATCTTGGCATAATGTTGTTTGTTTTTATTTGGATAGATTTATGGACGATGTAAGATTAGTGGATGCCTTTTTAGACATTAAATTTGATAAATTTGAAAAAAATGAAATAGAATTTATGGAAGAATTTGATACCTTATCAAAAGATAGTGTTGATTCTATAAATGAGTGGATTAGACATCAAAAAGCAAATGGTAATGCTGATGAAACTGATAAAATTTTGCTAAGTCTTATTGTAGAATTGCATAAAAAGGTAGATATGCTTTATAAAAAATTAGATGGAAATCACGCTGATACTTATTTAAATTTAAGCAACAAAAGCCATATAATTTCTATTGGATACGGATATTTTAAGATAAAAGATGAAAAATTTGATATAAATAATAAATATTATGGCAGAATATTTTTGCCAGTATTTCCTAAAAGGGAAGTTCCTGTAGTATTTATAGCAAAAAGTAAAAGTATAGCTAGCATTGATAAAATGAGCTTTAGTGATGAAAAAGATTGGGATAGTTATGTCTCTCAAAGAGAGCGAGAGTTAATACGCGAAATGAAAGGCCTTTTATGATAGAAATCATAGCATTTATAGCATTTGGCGTTGTTTTGCTAATAGTTATAGCACTTTCTTATATGAAAGATTCTGAAATGACTAGAAAATTTTCAAAATACGAAAAAATTTTAGATAGTTTAATGAAAGAAAATCATGCTATAAAAAAACAACTTCAAACTTTAGAAATAACCGCTTCATTGCCTAAAGAAACTGAAGATTTACAAAATATAGAAGAAAAACTTGCATTAAAAATACAATCTGAGATAAATGATAAAATCATACCTGTGATTAACTCTATACAAAATATAGAACAAGCTATAGAAAATTTTCAATCAGAACAACAAGATAGAATTTATGATCTTGAAGAAAGAACAAAAAGTATAACTAAAATTTCTCCACCAAATAATGGAAGCGATGAAGAAAAAATAGTATCACTTTATAATAACGGATTAAGCGTTGAAAGTATTGCGAAAGATTTACAATTAAGTGTAGGTAAAGTAAATTTGATACTAAAAATCAGAGGTCTTTTGCGTACATAAATTAGGAAAATTATGATAGACAAATATGGAAGAAAAATAAATTATCTAAGAGTTTCGGTTACTGAAAGGTGTAATTTTAGATGCAAATATTGTATGCCTACAAATCCATTTGAGTGGCAGCCAAAAGAGAATTTGCTTAGTTTTGAAGAGTTGTTTTTGTTTGTAAAAGTCGCTATAGATGAGGGTATTGATAAGATAAGAATAACAGGTGGCGAACCTCTTATAAGGCAAGATGTGGATAAATTTATAGCTATGATAAATGACTATAAAAAAGGACTTGATCTTGCAATGACTACAAATGGGTATTTTTTAAAAGATAAAGCAGCCTTACTTAAAAGTGCTGGATTAAAAAGACTAAATATTTCGCTTGACACACTAAATCCCAAGAAAGCTAAATTTATATCACAAAAAGATATATTAGGCAATGTTTTGAAAGGCATAGAAGCTGGAGTTGAAAATGGTTTTAAAATCAAGTTAAATACAGTTGCATTAAAAGGAATAAATGATGATGAATTGATTGATTTAATCAATTTTGCTAAATCAAAAAATGCTCAAATAAGATTTATAGAATATATGGAAAATACGCACGGAAGCAACGAAATAAAAGGTTTAGATAAAAATGATATTTTAAATATAATTTCTAAAAAACATTTCATAAAAGAACTTCAAAAAGAGCCAAATTCACCATCTTCGCTTTTTGAACTAGAAGATGGTTATAAGTTTGGTATAATTGCACCTCATAAACACGACTTTTGTCAAAGCTGTAATCGTATTAGATTAAGCGCTGAGGGCTTACTTATACCTTGTTTGTATTTTGATGATGCACTTAGTATAAAAAAATCTGTTAAAGATGGAGATATAGCTGCTGCTAGCGAAATTTTGCGAAATGTTATAAATAATAAGCCAGAAAAAAATAGATGGGGCGAAGATACTAATGAAATTTCAAATCGAGCTTTTTACGAGACGGGCGGTTAATGTTAAGATTAGTTGAGAGTTTTATAAGTATCCAAGGCGAGGGTAAATACTCTGGCAAATATGCACTTTTTGTAAGATTTGCTGGGTGTAATCTTAGATGTAGAGGTTTTGGTGTAAATTTAAAATCCCCAAAAACAAGTGAAATTTTGGTAGGTTGTGATACTATAAAAGCTGTTGAAACTTCGCATTTTTCATATCAAAATATTTCAAATTTACAAGAACTCCTAAGCCTAAGTGTTGCAAAAATTCCAATAAATTTAAAACCTATCGTAGTAATAACTGGTGGCGAACCTTTAATTCATCATAAAAATGATATTTTTTGCGAATTTATAAATTATCTTCTTAATCATAAATTTGAGGTGCATTTTGAGACAAATGGCAGTGTTTTTGTTGATTTTGATAAATTTAGCTTTTTAAAAAATTGTATTTTTTGTGTAAGCATAAAGCTATCAAATAGCGGAGAAATCATGCAAAATCGTATAAATTTAGATGCTCTTAGAGCTATAAATAAAAACGCAAAAGATAGTTTTTATAAATTTGTTTTAAACGCAAAGGATATATCAAATTTAAGTAAAGAGATAAAAGAAATTTTAGACATTGTGCCAAATGAAGTTTATTGCATGCCAATGGGTGCAACACAAACCGAGATTATTTCAAACGCAGCCAAAGTTTGTGATTTTTGTATAAAAAATGGGTATAATTACACAGACAGGCTTCATATCAGACTATGGAATGATAAAGAGGGAGTTTAATGATAATAAGAAAGATATTTGATTTTGAAAATGCTCACATTGTAAGATTTTGTAGTTCAAAAAGATGCAAGACAAGTATACACGGGCATTCTTATAAATGTGAGGTTTTGCTTGATTCAAATTTTTTAGATAACGCTGGTATGGTTTATGATTTTGGATTAATGAAAGATGGCATAAAAACTATTATAGATAGCTTTGATCATGCAACTACACTTTATAGCAAAGATGATGAAAATTATATAAAGGATATGAAAAAGCATTCAAAAAGATGGATAGAAATACCGCAAAATCCAAGCGCAGAGCAGTTTTGCAGGATATTTTTTGTGCTAATTGACAAACTTTTATCGCTGAGTTTGATGAATAATGGAGAGAAAAATGTTAAACTTTATAGCATTATAGTTCACGAAACTGCAACTAGCTACGCGCAATGTTTTAGAGATGATGCATATAATGAAAATATGGGTAAAATAGAACTTGAAGAGATTAAATTTTCGCCAGATATAATAGATGAATGGGAAGATAAATTATTGTTTGAAAAGATTAAAGCTGGTAAAATGATACAAACCAAAAAAGAGTGCTAAATGAGAAAAATATTTTTATTTTTTATGTTTATGTTTTTTTTAACTGCTTGTAGCGATGAGCCAAAGGAAATTGTGGATAGAAATTTTACAGATCCGCCAAATGATGTTCCAATTGGCATTAATGAAAATAAGCCAAATATCGATTTGCAAAGTCCACCAGAGCCAGTAGCAGAGCAGTAATGGAGCTTTTTTATATTACAAGCTATAAAATGCATATTGTTTTTGTTTGCGTGATTTTAGTCGCCGTATTTGTTCATTTTTTGCTTATAAATTATAAAGTGGGCGATGTCAGATACGCCATTAGGCTTCGCAATTTTTTTCCATTTTACTACACAATTCTTACGCTTGTAGCTTTAAGTGGTTTTAACATGGCTTCTGTGCTTAAATTTGATATCAGCTATAATTCTTATATTATGATTTTATCCGTTTTTGTACTTATTGGACTTGGGGTTTATGAGTTTAAAATTTTAAAAAAAACAATAAAAACAAAAAGTTTTATCGAGTTTAGAAAAAAGGCAAATATAAAAGTCTGTTTAGATTTTTTAATAATATTATTTGCGAGTGTGATTTAATGCAGTTTTTATACTCAAATGATGCTTCTAATGATAGTATAATTATAAAAGACGATCAATTTTTACATCTAAAAGCAAGAAGAGTAAAGATTGGCGATGAAATAAACATTAGAAATTTAAAAGATGAATTAAATTATGTTTATGAAATTTCTCAAATTTCCAAAAAAAATATACTTTTAAATTTAAAAAGATCTCAAAAAGTTTCAAATTTAGTATCAAATCTAAGCATAGCTTGGAGTATAGTTGATATAAAAATAGTAGAAAAAACTTTGCCGTATTTAAATGAAATGGGGTTAAAAAAGCTTATTTTGGTTTATGCTGAATTTTCTCAAAAAAATTTCAAATTTGACATAAACAGATGCGAGAGAATTTTGATATCATCTTGTGAGCAATGTGGTAGAAATTCGCCTTTAGAAATAGAAATTTATCCTAGTATTGAAAAAATGCTTGAAAAATATAAAAATATTGCAAGGATTGATTTTAATGGAAAAAGTCTAAATTTGCAAAAAGATATAAACGAGATACTATTTATCGGTCCAGAAGGCGGTTTTTCAAAAAATGATATAGAAAAAATTCCAAAAAGTTATTCTCTAAATTCAAATTTAATTTTGCGTTCACAAACTGCTACTATAGGCATTGTAGGAAAGCTACTTTTATAAATTTGATTTTTTATTAAATTTATTATATAATAAAAGCTTTCAAAAAATGATACCTGAAGGAAATTATGTAATGAAAAAAGAAATACACCCTGAATATGTTGAATGCAAAGTTACTTGTGCTTGTGGAAACAGCTTTACTACTATGTCAAATAAAAGTGAGATGAGAGTAGATATTTGTTCGGCTTGTCATCCATTCTTTACAGGCAGTGAGAAGATAGTTGATTCTGCTGGTAGAGTTGATAAATTTAAGAAAAAATATAACATGAAATAATGCTCTATTTTGTCCCTACTCCAATAGGCAATTTAGATGACATTTCATCTCACGCTTTGGATATTTTGAAAAGGTGTGAGATTTTAATCTGCGAAGATACTCGTGTTAGCAAATCTTTAATCAATTTACTAAATCAAAAATATCAAATTTCCATCTCTCCTGATAAATTTTATTCACTTCATACGCATAATAGTGATGAGTTTTTTAGAAATGTAAATATTGATATATTTGACAAAATTTGTGTCTATGTAAGTGATGCTGGAATGCCATGCATTAGTGATCCTGGAATTGAACTTGTTAAATTTGCTCAAAAAAATTCTATACCTTATGAAGTGATAAGCGGCTCAAATGCCGCTCTTTTAGCTGTTGTGGCGAGCGGTATGGTTGAAAAAGAATGGATATTTATAGGTTTTTTACCAAATACATCAAGAAATAGAATTGTCGCTTTACAAAATACATTAAATTTACCTTATCCAAGCGTTATATATGAATCTCCGCAAAGAATTTTCCCACTTATTGAAGATATATCAAAAATAGATCCAAATAGAGAAATTTTCGCTATCAAAGAAGCCACAAAAAAATTTGAAACCAAATTTAAAGATATTTCTATAAATTTGCTAAATGATTTAAAAAATGCAAATTTAAAAGGCGAATGGTGTATTGTTGTAAAAGGTAGTGATAATATTACGCATTCAAACATAACTCAAGATGATATTTTAAGTCTTGATATAGCTCCAAAAATCAAAGCAAAACTTCTTTCTAAAATAACTGGCGAAAACGCAAAAAAAATCTATGAAAAAATAATAAAATAAGCTATTTTTTACACATTTTTAGGTAATATTTAATCTATGATTATTTATGGAAAACAGCTTTTTTTACATATTTTAAGCAATAAAAAAGATATAATAAAATGTGTTTATTTGGCAAAAGAGTGCGATAAAGCTATCTTTAATCAAATAATTAAAGCAAATTTAGAAGTAAAAAGAGCAGATTTTAAAAAAGCTCAAGCATTAGCTAGAGGCGGGAATCATCAAGGCTTTTTGGCTGAAGTTGAGGATTTTGTTTTTTGTGATATATCAGAAGTTAAAAAATTTGATAAGATAGTGATTTTATACGGACTTAGTGATGTTGGAAATATAGGTGCTATCATAAGAACTGCTTATGCTCTTGGTATGCAAGCTGTTGTGATAGTATCAAAAAGTGTAGCCATGGAAGGCGTTATTAGGACAAGTAGTGGTGCAGCTTATGAAATACCTATTTGTATTTGTAAAGATGGACTTAGTTTTATAAACGAGTTAAAACAGAGTGGATTTAGTGTTTATTCGACTGCAAGTGGCGGAGAAGATGTTAAAAATATTAAATTTGAAACAAAAACAGCGCTGATTATGGGGAGTGAAGGTGAGGGAATTCCAAAAAAAGTTATATCAAAATCTGATAAATGCATTGGGATTTGTATGAAAAATAGTTTTGATTCTTTAAATGTAAGTGCAGCTTTTGCAATAATATGCTATAGGATTATGAATGAATAACATAAATATGTTAAAAGAAATAGGTCTAAAAGAGGTAGCTAGAAAAACTCATATTGAGTTAAAATACTTAGAAGCAATTATGGAAAAAGATTTTCAAGCTTTATGTAGGAAAAATGTTAAAGGTTATGTGAAAATCTTGTCTAGAGAGTATGATATAGATTTTGAAAGTTGGATGAAAGAGTATGAAGAATACTCTCTTGCAAATACTGAAGATATATCTAAAACACCTTTTGTTTCTCCAAAAATTCCAGCATATAGGCAAAAAGATAAGTCTAACTCAGCTTCTTTAATGATTTTTATAGTTATTTTGGTTGTGTTTTTGGCATGGTTTTTTGATGCCGCGAAATATCTAAGTATGATACCAAATATGTTAAATGATGAAAATAGAAGTGTTGTTTATTCTGATTCAAAAGTTGTAGAAGATGTAGAAAAAAATATCATAGATGATAATAATACGAAAAATATAATTGAAGTAAATGCTAGTTTAGTTGATGAAAATTTAACAATTTTTGATGAAAATAGCTCCACTTTAGTAAATTTGGATGAAAATATATCTTTAAATTCTATAGAAAATAGCATAAAAAAAGATGAAAATATATCAAATTTAGATAAAAATAGTTCTTTTTCTAGTATGATTTCAAGTAAAATGCAAAAAGTTATTATAAAACCAAAAACATCCATTTGGATAGGCACAATAAATCTTGATAATGGTGCTAAAAAAACGATTACTACAAATAAAGATTATGAAGTAGATATGAGCAAATCACAACTTATTTTAACAGGACATGGCAATTTTAGTATTGATATTGATGGCGAAAACAGACCATCGGGTACTAGCGTTTCTACTAGATTTTTAGTTAAAGATGGAGAGTTTAAGTCTATTAGTGTTGATGAATTTATGATTATGAACAAAGGCAAAGCGTGGTAAAAAAGTTCATTTTTTTTGTAAGCATTTTATTTTTGTCTATCTATGCTTATGCAACCGATGTTACGATTAGATTTACGCTAGATACTAAAGCAACGCCGCTGTTTGCAAGACAAATTAATGACAGCTTAGAAAGTCTAGGATATAGTTTTGTTTTAATCAAAAATTTTCAAAACTCACAAAATGGTTCGGTTTTAGAAGTTTTTTTAGAAACTAATCATCCTTTTGATGGAACAGCTTTGTTAAATGAGCTAAAAAAACGCAATATTATCATATTAGATAGCAAAACAAGCAATGGATATTATCTGTATTCTTTAAGTTTATCAAAAAGTATTTTGCAAACTAATCAATATGAAAAAAATAAATTAATCGAACTCCAAAGACCACTTGAAGATTATGTGGTTGATATAAGAAATTCTCAAAGCATAGAAATAATGGCAAAACCAGGAGATAACTGGTTTGTTAATGTAAGAATTTTAGATAAAGATATGAATTTGATATCTTCTCAAACAAGAGATAAGCCTCTTAGGTCATTTACTTTACCAATACCGCAAAATGCTTATTATATAGTTATAAGCGATGCAAAAAATTTAGAAAATATAAAGCGTGGATTAAATATTTATATTCATTCAAGATAATAAAAGGAAAAAATATGTTTGATGAAATTCGTTTTAATAGAATAGAAAGACTTCCAAACTATGTTTTTGCTGAAGTTAATGAAATCAAGATGGCTGCTCGTAGAAATGGCGAGGATATTATAGATTTTTCTATGGGAAATCCTTCTGGCAGAACACCTGATCACATTGTTCAAAAACTTTGCGAAAGTGCGTTGAAGGATAAAACTCATGGATATTCTGTTAGTCAGGGAATTTATAAGCTTAGATTGGCTTGTTCAAACTGGTATAAAAGAAGTTATAATGTTGATTTAGACCCACAAACTGAGATAGTAGCTACTATGGGAAGCAAAGAGGGCTTTGTGCATCTAGTTACTGCAATAATTAATCCAGGCGATGTTGCAGTTGTGCCAGATCCTGCTTATCCTATACACACTCAAGCATTTATAATTGCTGGTGGTAATGTTGCTAAAATGCCTCTTATTTATACGGATGATTTGAAGCTTGATGAAGATAAATTTTTTCAAGATTTGCAAAAAACTTTTGATGAAAGTATACCAAAACCAAAATATGTTGTTGTAAATTTTCCTCATAATCCAACTACTGTCACTGTTGAAAAAAGTTTCTACGAAAGACTTGTGGCTATGGCTAAAAAAGAGAGATTTTATGTAATTAGTGATATTGCATATGCTGAACTTGCATTTGATGGATATAAAGCTCCTTCTATTTTTGAGGTTGATGGTGCTAAAGATGTTGCAGTTGAGGCTTACACTCTTTCAAAAACTTATAATATGGCAGGTTGGAGAGTCGGATTTATTTGTGGAAATAAAAAATTAGTTGCTGCTCTTAAAAAAATAAAATCATGGCTAGATTATGGTATGTTTACGCCTATTCAGGTTGCTGCAACTGTGGCTCTTGATGGACCACAAGATTGTGTTGAAGAGTTAAGAGAACAATATATAAAAAGAAGAGATGTTTTACTTGAAGCGTTTGATAATGCTGGTTGGAGTATGCAAAAACCTAGAGCATCTATGTTTGTATGGGCAAAAATCCCTAAAAATCTTAATTTAAAAAGTATGGAATTTTCAAAAGAACTTATTACAAAAGCAGGAGTTGCAGTAAGTCCTGGGATTGGTTTTGGTGTAGCTGGCGATGATTATGTTAGAATTGCACTTATAGAAAATGAAAATAGAATTCGTCAAGCTGCAAGAAATGTAAAAAAATATTTTAAAGAACTTCTATGAATATAGCAATACTTGGTGTTGGAACGGTTGGCTGTGAGGTTGCCAATACTCTTATAAAAAATAAGCAAGTTATATCTGCTAGAGCAGGAGTTGAAATCACTCCTGTTATCGGTGTAGTTAAAAATTTAGATAAAAAAAGAAATGTAAATATACCTTTGAGTGATGACTTAAATGCTGTTGTAGCCAGAGATGATATAGATGTTTTTGTGGAATTAATGGGTGGTATAGATGAGCCTTATAATATAATAAGTAAAATTTTAAAAAACAAAAAGCCAGTGGTTACAGCAAATAAAGCAATGCTTGCTTATCACAGATATAAGCTTCAAAATTTAGCAGGAGATACTCATTTTGGTTATGAGGCTAGTGTTGCTGGCGGGATACCTATTATAAAAGTTTTAAGAGAAGGGCTTAGTGCTAATCATATACAAAAAATTGTAGGCATAATGAATGGAACTAGTAATTATATACTTACAAATATGATGCAAAAGAGCGTGCATTTTGATCAAATTCTTAAAAAAGCACAAGAATTAGGATACGCAGAAGCAGATCCAACTTTTGATATAGGTGGGTTTGACGCAGCTCACAAGCTTTTGATACTAGCAAGCATTGCTTATGGAGTTCATGGTGATCCAGAAGATATTTTGATAGAGGGTATAGAAAATATAACTCTTGATGATATTTATTTTGCAAATGAGTTTGAGTTTGTAATAAAGTTGATCTGTGTTGCAAAAAGAAATGGCTACAATGTTGAGCTTAGAGTTCACCCAGCTTTAATTGATAAAAACAATATGATTGCTAAAGTTGATGGCGTTATGAATGGTGTTAGTGTTTTTGGAGATGTTGTTGGAGAGACTATGTATTATGGTCCAGGAGCTGGTGGAAAGGCAACTGCAAGTGCAGTTATAAGTGATCTTATAGATATAGCTACAAATAGCTCAAGACCTATGCTTGGGTATAAAAAATCTCTAGAGGGTGTAAATTTAAAACTTATAGATAGTAATGATATAAGAACGAAATATTATTTTAGATTAAAAGTTGAGGATAATATCGGTGTTTTAGCAAAAATAACAAACATTATGAGCCAAAACAATCTCTCAATAGATACATTTTTACAAAAGCCAAAAAAAGAAGATGAAGATGTGGCAACGCTATTTTTTATA
This sequence comes from Campylobacter sputorum, assembly GCF_002220775.1. Classification (NCBI taxonomy): domain Bacteria; kingdom Pseudomonadati; phylum Campylobacterota; class Epsilonproteobacteria; order Campylobacterales; family Campylobacteraceae; genus Campylobacter; species Campylobacter sputorum. The sequence continues at coordinate 1,419,469 of NZ_CP019685.1, read as the reverse complement.
ACTCATACTAGTTTGGAAAGAGATGTTAAAAAAGTTTTTTCAATTTTAGAAAAAGAAAACTATATAAAAGCCAAACCATTTATGATTAGGATAGAAAGTTAGCTTGGGACTAAAAGAGTATATTTTTGGTTTTGATAGTGAAGATAAGGCTGTTAGTTTTTTAAAAAATGAGTCTTTTGATATAATCTGTAGAAATTATAAAACAAAAGTTGGTGAGATAGATATAATCGCTAAAAAAGATGATATTTATCATTTTATTGAGGTAAAAGCTACAGCTGGCAACTATGAAGTTTTATATCGCATTACTAAAAGTAAATACAATAAAATTTTAAAAGCTATAAATTTATATATTCAAAAACATAATATTTCTAATGATTTTCAAGTTGATGTGATAATAATACAGAAAAATCAACTAGATTTTATACAAAATGTTAGTGTTTGATTTAATATTTTTTTAGTATAATGGCATACAAATAAATTTAGGAGAAAATAATGGGAAAATACATAGAATTAGATGCTTCAAATTTTGATGAAGTAAAAAGTGGTGTTGCTTTAGTTGATTTTTGGGCTCCGTGGTGCGGACCTTGCAGGATGCTTGCTCCAGTTATCGAAGAGTTGGCTGCTGATTTTGAAGGAAAAGCAAAAGTTTGTAAAGTAAATACTGATGAAGCTCAAGATTTGGCTGCTCAATATGGCATAAGATCAATTCCTACAATACTATTTTTCAAAGATGGTGAATTAAAAGATCAAGTTATAGGGGCACAATCAAAACAAGCTTTAAGCGATAAGCTAAACGCACTATTGTAATTTAGGTTTTTAGACATGCTTGATTTAGCAATTATTGGCGGAGGACCAGCTGGGCTTAGTGCAGGACTCTATGCAACTCGAGGTGGGCTAAAAAATGTTGTTATGTTTGACAAAGGAATGCCTGGAGGTCAGATAACATCCAGTTCTGAGCTAGAGAATTATCCAGGAGTCGCACAAGTTCAAAATGGAATGGACTTTATGGCACCTTGGATAGAACAATCTAAGCGTTTTGGATTAAAACATGAAATGGCTTTAGTTGAAAGAGTGATTAAAAATAATGATAAAACATTTAGCGTTATTTTAGAAGGTAATAAAGAAGTAAAAGCTAAAACAGTGATCGTTTGTACTGGTGCTGTTCCTAAAAAAGTTGGTTGTAAGGGCGAAGATGAGTTTTTTGGAAAAGGTGTAAGCACATGTGCAACTTGCGATGGTTTTTTTTATAAAAATAAAGAAGTTGTTGTAGTTGGTGGCGGAGATACGGCATTAGAAGAAGCACTTTACTTAGCAAATATATGCTCAAAAGTTTATCTAGTTCATAGAAGAGATGCTTTTAGAGCCGCACCAGTTACTGTTCAAAAAGTAAAGAAAAATCAAAAGATAGAGTTGGTTTTAAATGGCGTTGTTGATGAGATAAAAGGCGATAAAAGCGGTGTTACAGATGTCATTGTTAAATTTAATGATGGAAAAACTAGAGATATAAAAGTTCCTGGTATTTTTACCTTTGTTGGGCTTAATGTAAATAATGATGTTTTAAAGCAAACTGATGGATCTTATCTATGTGATATAAGTAAAAATAACGAAGTTATAGTAGATTTGAAAATGAAAACATCTGTTGAAGGTCTGTTTGCTGCCGGTGATATCAGAATAGATGCTCCTCGTCAAGTTGTATGTGCTGCAAGTGATGGTGCTATAGCTGGACTTGGTGCAATTTCATATATAGAAATGCTTCATTAAAATACAAAATTTACTAAAACAGCTATAAAGAAGTTGTTTTAGTAAAACATTTAAATTTAATTTTTATAATTTTTAATAAAACTTTCATTATCTTTTAATTATTGTTTATAAATTTGTTATTTATAATATGCTACAATCATACAAATTTATTAGGAGAAAATATGCAAAACAAAGTAATATCAATGTTTTATGAATTAAAAGATGCAAATACAAAAGATATTTTAGAATCCAATTTTAATCATCAAGAGATATCATTTCTTACAGGCAGAGGTCATATTATAGAGGCTTTAGAAAAAGAAGTTTGTAAAATGGATATAGGCGAAGAAAAGCTTATAAACATAAAAGCAGTTGACGCAGCTGGGGAATATGATGATAAAGCGCTTCAAGAGATAGATAAAGAGCAATTTGCTGGTATAGATTTACATGAAGGCATGGAGCTTTTTGGAGAGGGAGAAGATGGGACAACTGCTAGAGTTATTGTAAAAAATATAGGCGAAAAAACAGTGATAGTTGATTTTAATCATCCATACGCTGGCAAGGATTTAGAATTTAATGTAAAAATTACTGATATTAGAGATGCTACAGAGGATGAAATTTTAACAGGTAATGTTGCTAATGCCCATGTTTGTTCTTGTGGTGGACATAGCCATGAAAAAGATCACAAATGTTGTGGCGGCGGACATCATCATGAGCACGAATGCTGCGGTGGTCACCATCATGAAAAAGATCATGAGTGCTGCGGCGGACATAAACACGATAAATAATTTTAGGTATTTTTATGGAAAAAATAGGATTTATTTTCCCAGGACAAGGCTCTCAAAAACCAGGAATGGGCTTTGATATATATGAAGAATTTAGTGCAGCAAGAGAACTTTTAGACACTAGTAGTGATTTATGTAAGATAGATTTTAAAAAATTGCTTTTTAGTGAAAATGAAAATTTAAATATAAGCGAATTTACACAACCTGCTATTGTACTCAATTCATTTATGATACTACTTGCTTTGCAAGAGCGACTAAATTTAAAACAAAGTCTTAGCTTGGGGCATTCTTTAGGAGAATTTGCTGCTCTTGGTGCAAATGACGCAATAGAACTAAGAGATGTTGTAAGGTTAGTAAATTTGCGTGGCAAATTTATGCAAGAAGCTTGTTTTGGTAAAAATGCCTCAATGATGGTTGTTTTAGGTTTAGATGATGAAAAGGTAGAGCAAATTTGCGATAATGCTAGGTCTAAAGGTGCCCAAATTTGGGCAGCTAATTATAATTGTGATGGGCAAATAGTAATAGCTGGATTAAAAAAAGACCTTGCAAATGCTGAGGCTATTTTTAAGGAAGCTGGAGCAAAAAGGGTAATGCTTTTAAATATGAGTGTTGCTAGTCATTGTCCAATTTTAAATTTAGCTTGTGATAAATTAGTAAATGAGATAGAACCAATCATAAAAGATAGTTTTTTAAAAGTTATTTCAAATGTCAGCTCTAAGCCTTATGATACAAAAAATGAAGCCCTTGTTTTGCTAAAAGAGCAATTAGTAAAACCTGTTTTATACAAACAAAGTATAAAAAATATAGAAAACGAAGTAGATTTTTTTGTAGAAATTGGATCTAGTATTTTAAAAGGAATGAATAAAAAAATCACACAAAAACAAACTTATGCTATTTTTGATATAAAATCGCTTGATGAGTTTTGTAAAACAATGGAGGAGAGATAAGTGAAAATAGCCATTCTTGGAGCAATGGAGGAGGAAATTTTTCCATTATTGCAAACGCTTAAATATGATGTAATTTCTCATGGTAATAATAAATTTTATATAGCAAACTATAAAAATCACGAATTAATTATTGCTTATTCTAAAATAGGCAAAGTAAATTCATCTCTGAGTGCAACCATAATGATAGAGAAATTTGGGGCTGAAATTTTGTTTTTTACAGGTGTTGCAGGAGCTTTAAATGAAAATTTGAAAATAGGCGATATACTTTATGCTACATCACTTGTTCAGCATGATTTGGATATAACGGCTTTTGGCCATCCATATGGATATGTTCCAGGAATCGATATTTTTTCTAAAAGTGATGTTAGACTAAATGCACTAGCAAATGATGTTGCTAGGAAACTTGGGATAAATTTAATGAGTGGAATTATAGCAAGCGGGGATCAGTTTGTATGCAGTAAAGAAAGAAAAGAGTGGATAAAAGAAACATTTAAAGCCGATGCAGTAGAGATGGAGGGTGCTTCAGTTGCTCTTGTTTGTGTATCTCTTGGGATACCATTTTTTATACTTCGTGCTATAAGTGATGAAGCTAGCGGTGGAGCTGAATTTGATTTTGATAAATTTTTAGTTGAGAGTGCGAAAAATAGCGCAGATTTTATTTTAAAAATGGTTGATATGATATGATTGAAATTTCAAAAAATCTTTTGAGGCAAGTCGGTAGAACAAATGCAAAATACAGTATGTTTGAAGACGGAGATAAAATTTTACTTGGATTAAGTGGTGGCAAAGATAGTTTAGCATTAGCTCATATAATGAAGCATTTTTGTAGTGTTAGTCCAGTAAAATGGGAATTTAAAGCCGTAACGCTAAGCTATGGAATGGGCGAGGATTTTTCATATCTTATAAATCATTGTAAAGAGCATGGTATTGATCATGAGATTATAGATAGTTCTATATTTGAAATTTCAAAAGATAAAATACGCAAAAATTCAAGCTTTTGTAGTTTTTTTTCAAGAATGAGAAGAGGACATCTTTATACTTATGCATTAAATGGCGGATACAATAAACTTGCAATTGCTCATCATTTTGATGATGCAACAGAGAGTTTTTTTATGAATTTTACATACAATGGTGCTTTAAGAACTCTTGCTCCAAAATACACAGCCAAAAATGGTTTAGTGCTCATAAGACCGCTTATAGAAGTAAGAGAGAGGCAGCTTAGAGATAATGCTATTAGAAATTCACTTCAAGTTATAGGAGACGAGGCTTGTCCTGCTATGAGATTTGATGTAAAAATGCCACACGCAAGATATGAAACAAAACAACTTCTTTCAAATTTAGAAAAAGAAAATCCAAAATTTTTTACTAGTCTAAAGACAGCTTTTACAAATATACATAAAGAAACTTTTTTTGAATAAATCCCCTAAATATGGGGATTTGTCATATTAGTTGCTGCAACCGCAACCGCAGCTTCCATTTAAAGATTTTTTGACAGCTTCATAATCAGGCTCTGTTGTAACTTCTGAAACTAACTCTTTGTGAATTATTTTACCATCTTTCCCAACTACAAATATTGCCCTAGCACAAAGTCCGGCTAATGGACCATCTTTCATTAAAATGCCATATGAATTTGCAAAATCTTTATTTCTAAAATCACTTCCAACGGTTAGATTTTCTATACCTTCAGTTGAACAAAATCTACCCATAGCAAAAGGAAGATCCATTGATATAACTGTTAATTTTACACCTTCTTGATTTGCTGCATTTTGATTAAATTTTCTTGTTTCGGTAGCACAAACACCAGTATCTAAAGAAGGAACGGCTATCAAAACTTGTACTTTATCGCTTGATCCGCCAATTTTTATCGGCTTTAAATCTTGACCAACTACTTCAACAACTGGAGCCATATCGCCAACGCTAATATTTTCACCTTGCAAATTAACTGTTGAGCCTTGAAATTTAACTGTAGACATTTTTTCTCCTATAAAATTAAAATTCAAAAAATTTTATCAAAATAAGATGAATAAACTCTTAATATAAAATTATGATTTTTTTGTAACAACTATACTTTTGCTTAGTAAGTCGTGCAGACATAGTTTATCTTTTCTAAAAAAGCATATTAAAAGCCCAATAATACTCATTCCTGATATTAAAAAACAAATATATCTAAAAATGGATTTTAAAAAAGATACCTTTTTTCCACTGATTGTATCTATAAGATAGATATTTTGTGCTCTATATCCAGGAGATTGAGCTGATTTTGCAAAAAAAATAGATATTATGATACCATATATGGCCCAATCAATTGATATGGCAAGTTGATTTTGTCTAAAAGAGTCTTTTCCATCTAAAAAAATATAAGCAGTTATGTATAAAATCGGCATTGATATCAAAAACATATCTATAAAAAATGCTTTTATCCTATCTATTGGGCTTGCTACAATAACTTTTGTTTTAGGCACTTAGTTTCCGCGACTACCGGGTTTTATAGCAATACTACCATTTTTGCATAAAGGGCAATTTTGTGGTTCATAAATTTCAAACTCAAAATTTCCAAGAGTAAAAAATGGCTTATCAAATGGTAGTTTACAACTATCTTTTCTTTTGTTTTTTAAATTTGTAACTTCACAAAATCCACGATTTGCTAAAGCTGCGAATCCAACAACAATACCACCAAGATTTTCTATAATTTTTGCACTTTCTAGTGCTGAGCCGCCAGTTGTGACGATATCTTCGCATATGATAAATTTTTCGCCTTTTTTTACCTCAAAGCCTCTTCTTAGGCACATAACTTTTTCAACTCTTTCAGTGAAAATAAATCTTTTTTTACCAGATCTTGCCAGTTCATATCCTGCCAAAATACCACCAATTGCGGGAGAGCAAACTGAGTCAAATTCTATACCATATTTTTTTATTATCAAAAAAAGTTCATCAGCTAATTTACCTGCAAGTATAGGATTTTCAAGCACTTTCGCACTTTGAAGATAAAACTCAGAGTGATTTCCGCTAGTTAATAAAAAATGTCCTTGCAAGAATGCACCACAATCTTGATAAATTTGCTTTATATCCATAACTTATACCTTTAAAAGCTCGCTTTCTTTATCTTTAACTAAAGAATCAATCTTATTTGAATAGTTATCTGTTATCTTTTGGACTTCATCATATGCTTTTTTAATCCCATCTTCTGGAACTGATTTTTCTTTTTCTAGTTTTTTTATATCATCATTTGCGTCTTTTCTTATATTTCTAATACTAATTTTTGCTTTTTCGCCCATGGCTTTTGCTTGTTTTGCGTTTTTTTCACGCTCTTCTTTTGTCATAGGAGGGAAAAATAATTTTACGCATTCTCCGTCATTATTTGGATTTACTCCTATATTTGCGCCCTGTATTGCAGCTGTTATAGTTTTTAACATAGGTTTTTCCCATGGAGTTATTGTTATTGTTGTCGCATCTGTTGCTAAAACTGTAGCTACCTGATTTAATGGTGTTGGATTACCATAGTAATCAACAAAAATTCCATCAACTATACTTATGTTGACTTTACCCGTTCTTAGTGTGTGAAAATCTTTTTTTAAAGCATCTATAGCTTTATCACTAAGATTTTTTTGATTTTCATAAATTTCATTTAACATATTTATCCTTTATGATGAAGTTTGTATTTTCTTTTTTGCCTGCTTTTAATATTATTTTAAATTTATCTTTTTTTATAGGTTTATTTAATGCGAAATTTAGCATACCGTCTATTATATCAACATCTTTCCAACCATATCCACTTATAAAAAGTTTTGCTTTTTTATATTTTTATCCTTTAAATTAGCTTTTATATCGTCTATAAAACCATTTTGTGGAAAATTTAGCGGTTTTGTCCAATTTACATCCAAGTATTCTATGGCTAGCATTACATCTTGTTTTGTTTCATTATTAAAAGATGATCTATCTAATATAATATTTTTTGTTTGAGAAAAGACAGCTCCATAATTTTGAGTTAATATACACTCAAACCCATTTTCTTTTGCTATTTGATTAACCCTATTGCTATAATATCCATATGGATATGATATACATTTTGGCTTGTACCCTAGATTTTTTTCAAAAAAATTAATTGCTTTAGTAAAATCTTTTTTTATCTCGTCATTACTCATATTTACCAAATTTACATGAGAATATCCATGTAACTGTATATCCCCAAATTTAGATATCTCTTTTATCATATCTTTTGTCAAAAAGTCGCCATAATTGTTTTCTATAGCTTTTATATAGATAAATAAAGTAAATGGATAGTTGTATTTTTTAAAAATTTCAAGACCGTTGTTATAAAAACTTTTATAACCATCGTCTATTGTAAGTACAACCCAATTATCAGGGACTGGCTGACCGCTATTTATAGCAAGAAGCAGTTTTTCAAGTGGTACTACTTCGTAATTATGTTTTTTTAAGTATTCAAAGTTTTGTATAAGCTTTTTTGTGCTTATATTGGTATTTTGATATATATAATCATCAAATCTATGGTAATTAAAAATATGTGCATCGCCATAAATAAAATTTATAAAAAACAGCAATACACATATATAACGCATAGTTTTACTTAGTTTGATTTATATCTTTTGGTGTTGCCGGCACTGAATTTGCAGGTACTGCTGGTATAAAGCTAGAGTTATTTTCGATATTTTTTTGTGGGATAACAATATTTTTGCTATCAATTTTATCTAAAACTGATTTATTTGAAGTTTTATTATACATATAGCCTAAAGCAAGTGTGTTTATGATAAAAAGAACGCCAAGAAAAAAAGTAAATTTAGCCAAAAATCCTGCTGGACCTTTTGCACCAAAAAGACTTTCATTGCTTCCACTATATGCACCAAGTCCTATAGAAGAGCTTTTTTGTAGTAATACTGTTATGGTTAGAATTATAACTATTACAAATTGAAAAATAAGTAGTATAGTTTCCACTAAATAATCCTTAAATATATAAAATTAAGGGGTAAATTATATAATATTTTTAATAAAATTATGGTTAAACTTTTTTGTGATTAAAATAAGTTGGAGTATAAAATTCCAACTTATTTAATTTTTTAGTCATTGTTATTAAATATACCTAAAATTTGAAGAAGTGCAACAAAAAGATTTATGATATCAAGATATAATGCAACTGCACCAAGTATAGGAGAATCATAGTTTCCTCTTATAATGTTTTGTGTATCATAAAGTATATAAGCACTAAATAATATAGCACAAACAGAGGCTATGACTATTTGAAGCATAGGGCTTTGCATGAAAATATTTATAATCATAGCAACAAGCACTACAATAAGGGTTATAAATAACATTTTGCCCATTGAGCTAAAATCTTTTTTTGTATTAAATGCAAAAATACTAAGTCCACCAAAAGCAACTGTTGTAAGCAAAAAAGCTTGAGTTATAACTGAACCCATTCCAGCGGCAAGGTAAAAATTTAGCGTTGGTGCTAGTGTAAAGCCAGAAACAAATGTAAATGCAAAAAGCAAAACTACTGCCAAAGTTGGATTTTTCTTAGCAAACATTAAACCTACTAAAAGACCTATTTCTAAAATAAGCATCCACAAAGAAGGTCCAACACCCATACTCATACCAACATATGCACCAGCTGTGGCTGCAAGTAGAGATGCAGCTAAAAATTGATATGTTTTTTTGATAAATTCGCTTCTGCTACTTTGCAGACTCTCGCTTTGCGAGTAGCTATTGCTAGCTTCATTCTCGATATAGTTTCTATCATATAAACTCATCTAAATCTCCTTTTTTATTTTTGCCCAAATTTAACCAAATTTATATAAATAAAACATAAATTATATATTTTGGAAACAAAAAGATTATAATATTTATCAAATTTATATTTTGCTATAATCTCTAGTTTTAAATTTATACAATATTATGGTTAAGGAAATTTATGAACGAGCAAATTTTTATAAATAATTCACTTTTTGATGGTGTTAATGAATTTATGGAAAATGGATATTTAGAACATAAAGATCTTTTTGTGAGTTTAAGCTCAATGCAAACACCGCACACGCTTTTTATAGGTTGTTCTGATTCTAGGGTTGTGCCAAGTTTGATAACAAGTTCTAAACCAGGCGAACTTTTTGTTGTTAGAAATATTGCAAACATAGTTCCTCCTTATAGACTGAGTGATGAATTTTTGGCTACAACTTCAGCTATAGAATATGCGATAAATGTTTTTGATTTGAAAAATATTGTTATATGCGGACATAGTAATTGCGGTGGCTGTGAAGCACTTTATTATGATAAGAGTAAATTTGAAAAAATTCCAAATGTTAGAAAATGGCTTGAGATATTATCTCCTATAAAACACGCTGTATTAGAAGTTTATGGAAATAATGCCTCAAAAAGAAGTTGGGTAACAGAGAGATTAAATATAATTAACTCAATTGATAATATACTTACATTTCCTACCCTTAAAGAGAAATTTGAATCTGGCAAAATAAATATACACGGTTGGCACTATATCATAGAGACAGGCGAAATTTTCGAGTATGATTTTAATTCTAAACAATTCAAATTTATAGGTGAAAATGATAAATCAAATGATAAATAAGCTTTTTGTTATATTTTTTCTGTTTTTTATATCGCTTTATGGAGCTAATTCAAGTGAGCTTCAAAAAAGTATAGATGAAACACTTTTAAGCGTGGATGAAAATGATACTAAAAAAGCTGTAGAAAATATAGCTAGTAAGTTAGTAAATTTAAGTAAAGATAAAAATGATGATAATCAAACACTCGAAATAGCAGAGCTTGTAGCTCAAAAAATAGTTGATGAAAATATATCAGATATCAAAACAGATAGCAAAATATCGTTGAGTTTTTTAGTTAATGATATTAAAAATTTAAATTATCAAATCAAAATTTTACAAGATAGAAATACAAGCAGTGATGATTTAAATAGTTTAAAAAAAGATAAAATAAAATTATTTGAAAAAATTCCATCTGCCATAACAAATCAAAAAATATCTTATGAACAACTTTTGAATTATATTGATATTAAAAAACAGATTGCTTATAAGCTAGAAAAATATCCTAAAAAATCAAAAGAATATATGGTGGCTAGGATGGATTATTACAATATAGAAATAGGCGAAATTTTTTATACAGCTTTGTTAAAAATAGAAAAAATGTATATAAATGGAAGCAGTAAAAAAGATATATCTAATGTGATTCAAAAAGCCATATTATCTTTACAAACTAAAGATTATGTAGAAATAAAAAAATTATATGAAAAACTAGACAAAGATGTATTGCTTGATATAGGAAGTAATTTTCAAACACTTAAAATAAATCAAGAAACTTATATGGAAATATTTGATTATTTGCTTGAAAATATATCAATTTTAGAAAGTAGTTTTGTTTTTAATTTTCTAAATTTAAAAAACACACTTAATTACATAAACTCAAAAATAAATTTAACACATTATGGTATAAATTCTGGAAAAACAATCTTTATAGTTGTCATAACCTTGCTATTTTACTCTTTAAGAAGAGTGTTAGCAAAGATACTATTGTTTATTTTTGAAAAAGTATTTTTAAAGCAAAAGAGTGGCTCAGAGGCACTTAGAATACAAGCTGTAAATACCATAAAAAAGCCTATGGGAATTTTGCTTATTGCATATGCTATAGATATTTGTATAGATATGGTTTATTATCCTTCTCCTGTTCCTGCTATTTTTTATAAGATATTTTCTATAACTTATATAATATTTTATGCATGGTTGATAACTGGTATACTAGACGGTTATGGGATGATACTTTTTAGCAAAATAGCTAAAAAAAGTAATAGAAAAGAGGTTATAAATTTAATTATAAAAATAGCTTATATAATGATATTTATTATAGCTATTCTTCTTATGTTAAACAGCATTGGTTTTGATGTTTCTACCATCATAGCCTCACTTGGAATTGGCGGTTTAGCCATAGCTCTTGCAACAAAAGACATAATAGCTAATTTTTTCGCATCTATAATGGTAATTTTTGATAACTCTTTTTCGCAAGGTGATTCTGTGGTAATTGGTGGCAATATAGAAGGGACTATTGTTGAAACAGGGCTTAGAAAAACAGCAATTAGAACATCTGATAACTCTCTTTTATATGTTCCAAACTCAAAAATAATAGATAGTACAATAAGAAATTGGAATAGAAGAACTGTTGGCAGACTTGTTACAATGACACTAAATATTAGTTACGAAACAACATTTTTTGATGTTGAAAAATGTATAAAAGATATAGAAAATTTGATAGTAAATCATCCACAAACATCAACTAATATAAATGATGTTGTAAATGATGAATACAATTTTTTAAAATATCGTAAAAATATGATTTCAGTAGATGATTTGGCTGGATATAAAAGTGGATATTATGTTTGGTTGGATGATTTAAATGATAGTGGAATTGTTGTAAAGATTGAATTTTTTACAATACCTATAAATAAAAATGACTATATTAAAGTAAAACAAGATATAATATTAAAAATTTTAAATATAATTGAGACAAATGCTGTAAAACTTACTACAAAATTTGTGAGTTAAAATTTAAAACATAAGGATATAATAATGTATAATGAAAATAGCGAATATAATGAAGATGAGTTTGTAGATAACGAAGATTTTGATTTTGATTACGATGAAAATAGTGGTAATGGTTCGTTTTTATATGATGAGGGTGATTATAGCTATGACGATGAGGATGAAGAAGAGGATTATTGATACTATAATTTGATTATTTAAAATATATTTATATTGTAATTAAATTATAGTTTTGATATAATATATTATTTAATTTTAAAGAGGCAAAATGTTACCTACTTGGGAAGATTCTTATAGTATAAATAACGAAAGTATAGATGCTCAGCATAAAAAACTTTTTGAACTTGCCGCTGTTGCTTATAACCTAGAAAATAAATATGTTTCAAAACAGCAAATAAAAGATGTTTTGAATGGGTTTTTTGAGTATATGAAAACTCATTTTTCAGACGAAGAAGAATATATGCTTTCTATAGGATACCCTAAATTAGATGAGCATAAAAAAATTCATAACTATATAATTCAAAGTATGGTTCGTCTCATTAGCAAAATTCATAATACAAATGATATGAAAGAACAGCTTGGTGTGATTGCTAAAAAATGGCTACTAGAACATATTTTGCAAGAGGATATGAAAATAGAGTCTTGGAGACGAAAATCTATTTTGAAAGCTGAAAAAGAACCAGAAGCTCGAAAGCCAAAAGAGAAATTTTACTATGTTTGTTCTTGTAAAAGCCATTTTGTTACAGCCGAAATTCACGAAAAAATCAAATGTGGAGCTAAATTTATTTGTAAAAAATGTGGCGAGGTCATAGTTTATATGCCAAATAAAAATTAACTATTTTTTTGTATATTTTGTAAATATCTATAAATACTAGATTCTGATATTTCCATATATTTAGCAACTTTTGGTATGGAATTTTTTACATTAAAAATACCTTTTTCGTATAGCTTGATTATACATGCTATACGCTGTTTAGGTTTTAGTTTATGTGTGTCTTGAGGGCTTATATTTAATATATTTTCTATTATTTCTTCTAAACTTTCATTTAATTGTTCAACGGCTTCTTCTATTATCACCTTTGGTTCTTTTGGATCTAAATTCCCAAGTTTTAAAATTTCATTAGAAAGTGTTTCAAATTTACTCGTATCATGATTTATACACAACATTCCAACTAAATTTTCACCATTTTTTATAAATAGAGTTGATCCGGTTATATTCTGGTTTAATTTGCTTTTTGCTTTATAATTTGTTATATAATCAGTCTCTAGGTATTTTTTTGACTGCATTAATTCAAGTGCAAAGCCGGTAATCGGTGAGTTTGTACTTCTTCCACTTATATGAGAATTGGATATAGCTGCGATGTTTGCTCCTGGTTTGTTGATATCGTGGAGTATAACTTCATAATTGCTTCCTAGCGCTTCTGCAAGGAATTTAACGATTATTTTGTATTGATCTCTTAATTCTTCTGTCATTTTGCAACCTTTTTTTGATAAAATTATATCAAACTTTATTACAAAAAGACACATTTTTATAAAATTTAATAAATATTTATTATATTTAATAAAAAGTAAAGGTTTAAAAAGACATAATTTACATCTGAAAACTATAGTAGTGTAAATTAGCGTATATATCGCTATTTTATTACTATAAGTGTTTAATTTATACATAAAGGTTTGATGTATGCAAAGTAATCTTACTTGGAACACGTTCGATAAGCGTTGGATGTTCTCTTTGTTTGGAACTGCTGTTGGTGCAGGTATTTTATACTTGCCAATTAAAGCTGGAACAGGTGGTTTTTGGCCCGTTGTAGTGATGTGTTTTATCATTTTCCCAATGGTATATTTAAGTCATAGAGCACTTAGTCGTTTTGTTTGTCAAGCACAAGGAAGTGATCATGATATTACTTACGCAGCCGAGGAGTATTTTGGTAGAAAGATAAGTGTATTTATATCTGTGCTTTACTTTTTTGCTATTTTCCCGATTTGTTTAGCGTATTGTGTAGGTATTACAAATACATTTGAGAGTTTTATTTTTAATCAACTTTTACCACTTTTAGATTCAAACTCAGCTATGCATACTTTTATAAGCTCAATGTATGTAACAAGCACAAATGAATTTGGAAGAGTTATAGGAAATCTTACTCCATTTTATAGAGCTATTTTTGCTTTTGTTTTGGTTAGCACATTTATGCTAATTATGCTTTTTAGTGAAGAATTTATAACTAGAGTTTGTGAGCTTTTGGTTTATCCTTTGTGTGCTATTTTGCTAGTTTTTTCTTTGTATTTAATACCTCAGTGGAGTTTTGAGAGTTTTAGTGCAGTACCTAATGCTAGTAAATTTTTTATGGTTGTTTGGTTAACACTTCCTGTTTTAGTATTTTCATTTAATCACTCTCCTGCGATTTCAACTTTTTCACTAAGTGTAAAAAGAGAGTATCCAGATAATCCAGTTGAAAAAGCAAATCAAATTTTACTAAGAACTTCTATAATGCTTTTAGTTTTTGTTATGTTTTTTGTAATGAGCTGTTCTTTATCTTTAACGCCAGCTGAATTTGCTGATGCAAGAGCACAAAATATCCCAGTGTTATCATATTTTGCAAATAAACTTGATAATCCTTTGATATCTTATGGTGGGCCAGCAGTTGCATTTTTAGCTATTGCGAGTTCGTTTTTTGGGCACTATTTTGGTGCAAGAGAAGGTTGCTATGGAATAATAAGAAAATGTGCAAAATTAAGCGGAAATGAAAATCCAAATATGAAAAAAATAGCTGTTATTTCAACTGCTGTAATGTATATAATAATGCTTTTTACAGCCTATGAAAATCCAAGCGTTTTAGGTTTCATAGAAAATTTAGGAGGACCAATTATCGCAGCTATTTTATTTATAATGCCGATGATTGCTATCTATACAGTTTCAAAACTTAAAAAATTCCAAAACAAAGCTTTAGATGCTTTTGTTTTTATAACTGGACTTTTAACTATAATAACAGTTATTTTTACATTTTAAGGATAAAATTTGAGCAATTTAAATATTTTTAAGATAGGAGTTGGTCCATCGTCTTCTCATACTCTTGGACCACTTGTTGCTGGAAATTTATTTTGCAAACTTATAGAAGATAAGCTAGATTTAATCGATAAAATCAAAATAGATTTATATGGCTCTTTGTCATTAACAGGCAAAGGGCATTTAACTGATAAAGCTATTTTATGGGGACTTAGTGGTTTAGAGCCAAAAACTATAAATTCATCTGCACAAGAAGATATTAATAACAGAGCTTTGAACGATGGAGTTTTGAAACTATGTGATAAAAAACAGATATCCTTTGATTATAATAAAGATATTGTTTTTCACAAAGATTTTTTACCACTTCATGAAAATGGTTTAGTAATTAGTGTTTATAGCAAAAGTAGTTTAATAGAAGAAAAAACTTACTATTCTATTGGCGGCGGTTTTGTTATGAGTAAAGTTGAGCTTGAGATATATCTAAAAGATGGCAAAAAAGAAGAAAAATTGCCAGATGGGTTTATGAGTATAAATAATGCCAAAGATGCTTTAGAAATATGCAATAAAAATGGATGGAATTTGGCAAAACTATCTTTAGAGTATGAGCTTCAATTCCACTCACTAGAAGATATAAAAGAGTATTGTTTGGAAATTTGGGATGTAATGCAAGAGGCATTTGCAGCTGGCATAAATCCAAAAAGTCTAGATTTACCTGGAAATTTAAAGCTTCATAGAAGAGCAAAAGGGCTTTATGAAAGACTTTATGCAAGCGATGATCCAATGGTTATACTGGATTATGTATCTTTATATGCTATAGCTATAGCTGAAGAAAACGCAAGTGGAGCCAAAGTAGTAACTGCTCCTACAAATGGTGCTTGTGCTGTGGTTCCAGCCGTAATGCTATATCTTAAGAATCACACCAAAATTTTTAGTGAAGAAAAAGCTATAGAGTTTTTACTAACTGCTATGCTAATAGGCTCATTTTACAAAAAAAACGCTTCTATAAGTGGTGCTGAGGCTGGTTGTCAAGCTGAGATAGGAAGTGCAAGTTCAATGGCAGCTGGTGCTATGGCAACTATTAGTGGCGGAAGTGCTATCGTAGCTTGTAGTGCTGCTGAAATAGCAATGGAACACCATTTAGGTCTTACTTGTGATCCTGTTGATGGACTTGTGCAAATTCCTTGTATAGAAAGAAATGCTTTTGGTGCTATAAAAGCAATTTCTGCTGCTAAAATGTCACTAACGAGAAAAAGCACACCTAGGGTTGGACTTGATGATGTTATAAAAACTATGTATGAAACCGGTAAAGATATGAACTCAAAATACCGCGAAACATCTCTTGGTGGTCTTGCTACAAATGTTAAAAGTGTTTGCTAGGCACTTTGGATAAAAGAAGTTTTTGCTTCTTTTATCTTTTTTAAATTTCAATCTAATAAAAAATAATTTTGGAACACATTTTGCTTTTATATTTTTAATAAAATTATATAAAAGGATAAAACTATGATGAGATCACTTTGGTCTGGAGTATCTGGACTTGGAGCACACCAAATAGCAATGGATGTTGAAGGACACAACATAGCAAATGTTAGTACAACAGGATATAAATACTCAAGGGCAAATTTTGAAGATATGATGAGTCAAACTTCCAAGATTGCAACAGGTCCTCAAGGCGATCTTGGTGGTACAAATAGTATGCAAGTTGGACTTGGAACAAGTGTTACGAGTGTTACAAAAATTTTTAAACAAGGTTCAGTTCAAACCACGGAGAAACTAACAGATGTTGCCATACAAGGAGATGGATTTTTTATAGTTAGTGGAGATGGTGGTTATACTCAAAAATATACTAGAAATGGCGATTTTCTTTTCGATAAATATGGAAATTTTGTTAATAATGCTGGTTATATTGTGCAAGGCTGGATGAGAGACGAAGAAACAGGCGAAATAGACTCAACAAGACAAGTTCAAAATATACTTGTAAAACCTGATCTTACAATGCCAGCAAGAGCTACAACTAAGCTTGATATAGCTGCTACTCTAAATACCGGAGATAATATAGGCGATCAAAAAGTTCCCATCTATGAGTTAGATTCATTTCGTGGATATACAGATAGAAATCAAGATGGAGTTACAGCTGGTGCAGCAGAACTTCATGATGAAAATATAGAAGATTCATTTAAGAATACTAAAAATAGTGATTATAGGCTTGTAGAAAAAGGTGTAGATATGGGCATACTTCACAATCAAAAAGGAGAGGCTTATAATCTAAGAGAAGGACAAGGTATATGGGTTAGTTATGCTACAGCTAAAACGCAACCAATTACTGTAGAAGATATTGATCCAGCCGTCGGTAAAGCCTTTGATGTAACTATAAATGGAACGCAGGTTAAAGGAAATGTAACTAGCATAAATGAATTGGCAAGACTTATAAATAGCCGTTCACAAGAAACTGGAGTAAAAGCTGTAGTGGTAAATGGCTCTCAAATTCAGCTAGCAAACCAAAATGATTCTGGAACAACTTCATCAACAAAAAACATTAAGATTACTAATGTTGTTAGTGGTCTTGGAATAACAGAACAAAAGGTAATAACAGCTTATCAATATAAATACACAACCGCACAAATTGGCACATATAAAGATCCAAAAGCAGATCCAAAAGTGCCATCAAGTATGATACAAGCTGGAAAAGAACCTTATGATGATACCTTAGAGCGATCTTTTCATTCTACAGAGGATTTAAGAGCAGCTATGCAAGAAGATGCCAGAAAAAATGTTGATTATGATGGAGATCCAGCGAGCAATGGTAAGTCAGATCCAAATTTAGGAGTAATGGTAACAGTAAATAAAGAAGGACAATTTGAGATAAGAAATGAATTTTCAAAAGAGTCTGTTGAGGTAAGTAAAAAAGCTAATGATGTTTTAATAAGCAATACCCCTATAGGTAAACCCACAGCTGCGGCTAATTATACAGCAGGTGCGTTTGAAAATAACTCTGATAAAGAAATAACTGTTAGTATTTATGATAAAGATGGTAAAAAGACAGAAGTTAAAATACCAGCAGCAAATGCTGGTGTAGCTGGAACTAGCCCAGAGATCACTATACCAGATGGCGGATATGCAACAATGGATGGTGATGTTACAGTAAAAAATGATATAACTTATATATTAACAGGAGAAGCTGCATCTGGTAAAGGTATGAATTTATATATCACAGGTTTAACAGATCCTGCAAACAATGTAGGAGAAAATATAAGATTTACAGAAATCATGTCTCCTATGAGAGGAGCTTTAAATCGTAGTGAATATCCAAAAACTACTCAAGCTAGTTATATATCAGCCCATAGCACCACAACACCTATTTATGATTCTCTTGGTGGAACAAAAGATATAAAATTTGACTTTATTAAAGAGGGTTATGCAGATAATGGCGGAACTAGATGGAAAATGATTATTCAAGTGCCAGAACCAGCAAAGATAAATTTTTCTGGCAATACAACACTTCCATCAAATTTGGTTGTAGGTGAAGTTACATTTAATCCAGATGGAACACTTGCAACATACTATCCTACTAGTATTCAATATAGTTCAAATAACGGTTCTATTGGCGGACAACCGATTTTATTAGATCTTGGAACAGCTGGTGATACAGATGGTCTTGTGGCTCATGATGCGAAATCAAATACTAAATTTTTTACTCAAGATGGCTATAAGGGCGGAGATTTAGATGGTATAAAGATAGATGAATCTGGAACTATCATAGGTAGCTTTACAAATGGTCGAAGTCTTGGTCTTGCTAAGATTGCTATGGCTAAATTTATAAACAATGAGGGATTAACAAGCGAAGGTGGAACGCTATTTTCTGTTTCTCCAAACTCAGGAGAGGCTATCATAGGCGAGGCCATAACTGCAGGTAGAGGAAAAATGCAATCAAGTGCGTTAGAGATGAGTAATGTTGATTTAAGTAGAGCTTTGACAAATCTTATTGTTATACAAAGAGGTTTCCAAGCAAGTTCTAAAACTATTACAACAAGCGATCAAATGCTAAATACCTTACTTCAATTAAAACAATAATCTAATATCATAAATATAAAAGGGATTGCCAAAAGGCTATCTCTTTTGTTATTTTATAAAATCTTTTATTGCGTATTCTCTCAAAAATATTTAAACTTGTAACAGAAATTCTTTAGCTTTTTGGTAATCTTGCGGTGTGTTTATATTGAAAAATTCATCACTATTTTCAAAAAATATAGTTTTAGAATTACATTTTTGTCTTAAAAAGCCTATTTTATGTATATTGTTTTCATATAATTCTTTTGCAATATTAGCAACTTTTGAATGAAAAAATCCACATAAAGAGTGTGTAAATTCATCATCTCTTGGGTTTATTATGTCTGAATTTTGCAAATTTTCATAAAGCAAATTTATAGTTTGTATGCTGATAAATGGCATATCTGCTGGAATTATAAAAACATATTCATCTTTGAAATTTGAAAGTATCTGCCATAACGCACCCATTGGTGAAAATGTTTCAAATTTATCTTCTATAGTTTCAAATTTATCTGCAAATTTAAAATTTTTTGAACTCACGTAAATATTTTCAAAAATTTTACTAAATTTATTTACTTCAAAATCAACTAAAGTTTCAAATTCTCCAAAAGGAAGCTTTGTTTTATCACTTCCCATTCTTGAGCTTTTTCCACCTGCTAATATAACGCAATGTTTAAGCATTTTTACAAATCTCTTGGATCTGTTATTTTCCCAGTTATGGCAGAAGCTGCAGCAACTGCTGAGTTTGCAAGATAAATTTCGCTAGTTTTATCGCCCATTCTACCTATGAAATTTCTGTTTGTTGTAGCAACACAGCGTTCATTTTGAGCTAAAATACCCATATATCCGCCAAGACATGCTCCGCATGTTGGATTGCTTACTAATGCTCCAGCATTTATAAAAATTTCTATTAACCCTTCTTTTTCTGCTTCTCTTGCGATTTGTTGTGTTGCAGGAGTTATGATAAGCCTTGTTTTTTGTGCAACTTTTTTTCCTTTTAAGATTTGTGCGGCTATCCTTAAATCGCTTAATCTACCATTTGTACAGCTTCCAATGAAAACTTGATCTACGCTTAGGTTATCTTTTTTTGCTACACTTATGCTTTTGCCATTGCTTGGCAAATGTGGATATGCTACGATTGGCTCAAGTTTGCTTACATCTATGTGTAAAGTTTTTTCATAAATGGCATCTTCGTCTGAATAGAAAAATTTTGGTTCTCTTGCTAAATTTTTATCTTTTAAAAATTCTTTTGTTATATCATCTGCTGCGATAATTCCGCTTTTTGCTCCAGCTTCTATAGTCATATTACAAAGTGAAAATCTATCATCCATATTTAACTCTTTTATACTATCACCACAAAATTCCAATGTTTTATAAAGTGCCCCATCTACGCCTATTTGTCTTATAACTTCAAGTATAAGATCTTTTCCATAAACGAATTTTGGCAATTTTCCACTAAAAACAACTTTTATGCTAGATGGAACTTTAAACCAATTTTTACCACTAATCATAGCAAATGCAATGTCAGTTGAGCCCATGCCTGTTGAAAATGCCCCAAGTGCACCGTGCGTACAGGTATGCGAATCAGCTCCTATTATCACATCTCCTGGCACAACTAAACCTTTTTGTGGCAAGAGAGCATGTTCAATACCCATATCTTTTTCATCAAAAAAGTTTTTTAGATTGTGTTTGTAAGCAAAATCTCTATTTATTTTAGCTTGATTTGCTGAAGCGATATCTTTTGGCGGTATAAAGTGATCTAATACTATGCTAAAACCATCAGGATTTGCAAGTTTTTTTGCGCCGCTTTCTTCAAAAGCTTTTATTGAAATCGGTGTTGTTATATCGTTTCCTATAACCATATCTATGGTACATTCTATGATTTGTCCAGCATAAACTTCATTACCAACATGATTTGAAAATATTTTTTCTGTGATTGTTTGAGACATAGTTTTTCCTTGTAAATTTTAGTAAGATTATATCAAAAAACGCCTAAATTTTGATATAATGAATACTATGAAGTATTCAAATTTAACACAAATTGCAAGTTTTATTGCTAAATTTAAAAAAATAACAAAGATAAAAAGAATTCAAGATAATGCTATATTTATAAAATTTGATAACGATTTTGAGCTGATTTTTGACTTAAGTAAAGATATTTCTAGTATATACCAAAATCCAAATTTAATCTTTCAAAAAGAATACAAAGCTCCTTTTGATACTATTTTAAAAAAGCGTTTTACTGGGGCTGATATAGTAGATATTTTTGTGCCAAAAAATAATAGAATTTTGGTTTTTAAAACAATTTATAGCGGTTCATATAAAGCATTAAAAAGTTATCTTATTATGGAATTTACTGGGCGTTTTACAAATGTTATAATAACAGATGAAAATGAAGTGATTTTAGAAGCCTTAAGACACCATGAAAATGATTTTAGATCCATAAAAGTTGGTAAAAAACTGCTCCATCTTGAACCATTTTTAATAAAAGAAAAAGAGTGTGAAAAGATAGAAAATTTTGAGCTATTTTTTAAAAGTGAGTTTGAAAATTTAGTTGATAATAAATTTACTCAAATTAAGCAGATAAAAATTGCTCAGATTAGTAAAAAAATAGAAAATTTACTTACTAGCTTAAACGAGCTTGAAAATGCAGATGATTTGTTGATTCAAAGCGAAATTTATAGCAAAAACGCTACACTTATTTTAGCAAATTTAAGTATGTTAAATGATTATGATAGAAATATAAATTTAATAGATTTTAATGGCAATGATGTATCTTTAAATTTAGAAGAAAGTCCAAAAGATAGTGCAAATTCATTTTGGAACAGATCAAAAAAGCTAAAACAAAAAGCAAAAGGTATTGATATAGAAAGAAAAAATTTAAACGAAAAAATAGCTTTTTATGAAAATTTACTCTCTCTTATAAACTTAGCAAAATCAGCCGAAGAGCTTGAGATAATTTATCCAAAAGCAAAAAATGTAAAAAAAGTTGATACAATGCCTTTAGATGTGCAAAATTTCTATATCGATGAGTTTAAAATAAGTGTTGGTAAAAATCAAAAAGGCAATGTGAGTTTACTAAAAAATGCATCAAAAAATGATTTTTGGTTTCATATAAAAGATATTTCAAGTGCCCATGTTATAGTAAAAACAAATAAAAAAACTATGAGTGATGAAGTTATATATCTTGCTGCTCAAATTTGTGTAAATTTTAGTACTAAAAATGCTGGGAATTATCAAGTTGATTACACAAAAAGAGAAAATGTAAAAATCATTAAAGATTCTCATGTAAATTATATCAATTATAAGACGATATATATAAATAAGGAGTAGTTTTATAAAGGAGTTAAAATGCCTGTATCAGCGATAGGAAGTACGATATATGTAAATCAAAATATGGGAGTTGCTGCTTCAACTCAAAACGATTTTCAAGCAAGGCTTGATGCTCAAAATTTAGCTATGCTTGAAGCTACAAATAAAGATAAAAAAGAGATAGAAGAGATTAGACCTACTGAAGAAACATATAAAATAGATCCAGAGCGTGAGCATGAAAAAAAACACGCTGATGCACAAGAAGAAGCTCAAGAAGAGGCACAAAAAGCTCAAAATGAAGATGAAAATAAAGAAGAAAATGAAGATGATGAGGAGTTAGATGATTCTATAGAAGGACAAATTTTAGATATAAAAATATAAGTAAATTTTAGCTATAATTTACAAAAAGGAGAGTTATGAATAGTAAAATTTACACAGGAATCATTCTTTTTGCTTTACTAACTTTAGTATGTGTTTTAGATATTTTTATTATAAATTTTTTATTATTTGGTGTAGTTATTTACTTTGCTTTTTTAGAATCTTTAAAACTTTTTGATATTAAAAACAAAAATTTAGTCTATTTGGCATTGGCTTTTTATCTTTTTGTCTTTATTTTTAGTTCAAATTATGAAGCAAATTTTATATCTCCAAAATTGATTGCTTGTTATGTTCTCGTTTTGGCTTCGTTTGTGGCTTATTTTAAGATGGAAAATTTAAAAATACTATATCCATTTTTATATCCACTTGCACCATTTCTTATAATGTTTGAGATATATCTTTTCTTTGGTATAAATTATATATTTTATATGCTATTTACAGCTATTGTATGCGATAGCAGTGCGTATTTTGTAGGTAAAAAATTTGGTAAAACATCTTTTTCTAATAGCTCACCAAACAAAACTTTAGAAGGTGTCATGGGTGGAGTTATTATTGCTAGTATTGGTGGAGCGTTGATTTCATATAATTTGTTTGATTTTGTTTTTATTAAAGCTATTTTAGTTAGTTTTTTAATAGCAATTTTTGGAGTATTTGGCGATCTTTTTGAGAGTTATATAAAGCGGATTGCTGGTGTAAAAGATAGTGGAGATATTTTTCCAGGTCATGGCGGAATGTTAGATAGGATTGATGCGTATTTGTTTGCTAGTGTTGCAATGTATTTGGTTTTAGCATGATTATACTGGGTTCAACTGGAAGCATAGGTGTAAATGCTTTAAATTTAGCAAGAAAGCATAGTATAAAAATTTCAGCGTTAAGTTGTGCTAAAAATTATAAAATTCTAAATAAGCAAATAGATGAATTTAGGCCAAAATTTGTTTGCATAGAAGATAAAAATTTAAAATCTTTCGTTAATCACGATAAAGTTTTTTGCAGTAAAGATGGCTTGCTAGATATGATAAATGAATGCGATGATGATATAGCTATAAATTCTATAGTTGGTTTTGCTGGACTTATGCCAAGTTATACTTTGCAAAAAAGTGGTAAAAAACTAGCGCTAGCAAATAAAGAAAGCTTAGTAGCAGGTGGTAAATTTTTAGATACAAAATCTATAAATCCGATAGATAGTGAACATTTTGGACTTAAATTTTTGCTTAGCTGTCCGCATAAGGTAAAAGAGCTTGTAATAACTGCAAGTGGAGGTGCTTTTTATAAAACTCCAGTAAAAGCTTTAAAAAATGTTACGCCAAATGATGCGTTAAAGCACCCAAACTGGGATATGGGTGCGAAGATAACTATAGATAGTGCAACTATGGCAAATAAACTTTTTGAAGTTATGGAAGCTTTCTGGCTTTTTGGCATAAAAAATATAAATGCCATAATAGAGCCAAGTTCTGCTATTCACGCTTTAGTTCATTTTAAAGATGGTTCAACTACAGCTCATATTTCAAAAACAGATATGATTTTAGCCATAGCTCATGCTATTTTTGAAGATAAGGTCCCGCAAGTTTTAGAAAATGTTGATTTGCTAAAACTAAAAAGCATTAAATTTAAAAAAATAAATTTAAAAAAATATCCAATATTTTCGCTAAAAGACGAGGTTTTAAAAAATCCAGATTTAGGTGTTATTATAAACGGGGCTAATGAAGTTGGAGTTTATTCATTTTTAGATAAAAAGTGTTCTTTTTTGGATATTTCAAAGGTTATTTTTAATTCGCTTGATAAATTTACAGATATAAAAACAAACAATATAGAAGATGTGGTTTTTCTAGACAGCGAAGTTAGAAAATTTGCGAAAGAAAACTTGCAAAAAAGATGAGTAAAAAGTCTTATTTTGGTCGTTATTAGCATTATAGTATTATAATGTGCTTGATGGAGTCAAGTAATTTATTTTAAATTTTCTTATTAGTTAGTGTTTTTAAATCATCGCTTTTAAATATTGTTTTAGCAAATTCTAAATTTTGCTGATTATTTCTAAGATGTTTTTAATTAAATTTTTTAATATTCTATTTTGAAGTTTTAAGACTGGGTGTCTATGAAGGTAGGTTAAAGTTTGATTAAATTTTTATACATTTAAATCTTTTTTACCCACACTTACACATTTAGTGTAAAATCTATCATTTCTAGGTTAAAATTTATATTTTAATATCTAAATTATCTTACAAGTAACATACTCATCTTTGATGCTAAATTTCATAGTTTGAACTATGTTTAAATTTCTTTTATATTAAATTTAAGCAAATTTATATCATAAATAGAATTGCTTAAAATTTAAAATTATTATTTTTATTTTCAATATATTTATGCATTTAATTATTAAAATTTACACACATATTTAATTAATTATCTTAAAGTTGTAATTGGCGTGAGTAAGTTTAAATTTAAAATGAAAATTTTTATAAATAGTTAAAAATTAGTTTTATAGTATTTTAAAAAGGAAAATTTTGACACAATTGACGCTAAAATCCCAATGGCACGCGAAATTTTGCTAAATGACAAAAAAAGTTGTCTGAGCAAACAATGATAACTGATCTTATGCGAAATGACTTAAGTATGATATCTAAGAAGTACAAGTAGAGAAATTTCGCTATTTTAGCAAAATTAAAACAAAACGAGGCGAAATTTTACAAACAAGCACCAAAATTTCAGGGCGCTTAAGCGAGCATTTCTCGCAAAATTTTGGTGATTTGTTTGAGAAAATTTTACCAGCTGGTTCTATTACTGGTGCCCCAAAAATGCAAGTTTGTGAGATTTTACGGGAAGTTGAGCGTGAAAAAAGAGGTTTTTATACTGGTGTTTTTGTGCATTTTGATGGACGAGTTTTGAGAAGTTTTGTTTTGATTAGATTTGTTGAAATTTCGCCAAGCGGTTTGAAATTTTTTAGTGGCGGTGGAATTACACTTGAAAGCACTGCAAGAAAGGAATTTGATGAGTTTATTAAAAAAGCCTATTTTACTTTTTGAGACAATAAAAGTGCAAAATTTTGAGGCTCAAAATTTGGAATTTCACATAAAAAGAGCTCAAAACTCAGTGCACGAAAATTTGAAATTTGACTTTAATGAGGTAATAAAAGTGCCTAATAATAGACTTTTTAGGACAAAAATTATCTATGATGAACTTGGGAATTTTATAAGTAGTGAAAATTTTAGCTACAAAGCTCGAAATTTTAGTAGTTTTAAGGTTTTAAAAAGCAAAATTTCTTACGAGCGAAAATTTTTAGATAGAAGTGAAATCAATGAACTTTTCTTGCAAAAAGGCGATTGTAGTGATATTATTGTGGAGAAAAATGGTGTTTTAACGGACACTTCAATCGCAAATATCGCAATTTTTTTGCATGGCATTTGGATAACACCAAAATCGCCACTTTTAAAAGGCACAACTCGCGAGAGACTTTTGCAAACTGGCTTTTAAAGGAGTGAGATTTTGGCACAAGCGAGCCTTAAAGGCTGATAAATTCGCAATCTTAAATGCAATATTAGGATTTTTTGAAATCAAAAATGCAAAATTTGAAATTAACTTGTATGACTACTCCTACAAAAACATTTTATAAAATATTTAAAATTTTAAAAATTTTCTAAGTAAATTTTAGTGGCAATATATATCTTTAAATAAATTTTTGTTTATAAACTTTACAAAATTTTATATGGATTGTTTTTGATTTTACTTCACAAATCTCGCAATGGCACAATACTTACTGCAAATACAAATTAAATTTTTAAAAAATTCTCTAAAATTTTTTGTCATACTTTGTAAAAATAGCTTTTTGATGAAGTTAAATATCGCAAGTTGTGAATTTTGCGAGAGATTATCAGAATTAACCATCTAGTCTTTACTAAAATTTCAACATCATGCTAAATTTTATAGATAAAAAATCAGGTATTAATTTTATAAAATAGCAAAAGATAGGTTTTAAATTTAAAAACTATTTCTAAATCTAAAAAGGCAAAATAGTATATTTTTAAATTTACATGTCAAAATCTTTTGCATAAACCAAAATAAAATTAAGTATATTAAAATAACCAAAATACAGCGGATATTTTCGCTACTATTTTTTTTAATTTTATTTTAATATACATTTAAAACCAAATTTAAATTACTCAAAATTTGGTTTTATTAAATTTATCCAATTAGTTATTCTTTCGTCTGTTTTATCGTTTTCGTTATCTATGTCTAGAGCAAGTCCTATAAATTTATTATTTATGACAGCGCTACTTTCATCAAAATTATATTCGCTAGTATCGGTTTGTCCGACTATATTTGCTCCTTTTTCTTTAAAAGTTTCATATAATATTCCCATTGCATTACAAAATGTATCGCTATAGCTTTGAGAATCTCCAGTGCCAAAAAAGGCTGTTGTTTTACCATTAATCTCTAGGCTATCAAAATCAAAACTTTCCCAATCATCTTGAAGTTCTCCATCATTCCATGTTGATGAGCCAATTATCAATTTGTCAAAAGCATTTATATCGCTAGAATTGATATCGCTTACATTTACTACTTTGCATTCAAGTCCTAGTTTATTTGCGATTTTGTTTGCAACATCTTCTGTATTACCAAGAGTTGAGCCATAGATTATTCCTATCATCTTTTTTCCTTTATTTTAAGATTTGTAAGTGTATATGGTACTATTTTTACGCCCATATAATCACTGTTTTGTGTTTTTATTTCTATATGTTTTCTAAAACTTAAATTTCGCGGACAAACTATATATAAATTTTGTAAATTCTGATTTTGTTTTATATCCAAAGCTTTGGCAATATCACATTTTAAAGAATTTAGATTATTTATATCAACTTTTTTATAATTTGTCATTATGCCTAATTTTTCATCTCCATTTTCTATAATTATTAAAGAATTTTTGCAATACACTTTTTTATCTGCATTTTTTGATACAATTTTTCCATGAACAAAATCTCTAAATATTAAATCGAAATTATATTCATTGTGCATAAGTTCTGAGTAAATTTGTGCAGCTTTTAATTTTGGTAAACCAATTGTATTTTTTAACTTTTTGAAATTTTTGGTTTTATATGCTTGTATTATCAAATTTGAGTGCAAGCATACATCTTTTGCTTGCGTAAATTTGAGATTTTTTGGATACAAAAGATCGTTAGCATAATGCTCCAAACTTTCCTTTAAAGTTGCAAATTTTGTATAATAAGCCGGCACTTTGCTTTGTGTGACATAATTATACAAAAAAAGTTTATCACTCATTGCAGTTCTCACATTCTTTGTTTAAACCAAAGATTTTACAATATTCGCAATAAACATGACTTACGCTTCTTTTTGCACAAACTACTGGAATTTTTCGTTTTTTTGCTTCAGATTTTATTTTTTTCATAGTGTTATGATTTAAAAAACTCGTAAGCATTACTACACAATCTGTTTGAGTTGGAATTGGTTTTTTATTTACTCTGTTTTCATTTCTTGCGTCCCAGTGTTCTATCTTATCTGCTCCTAAGTTATTTAAAACAGCTTTTATCGGGGTTATCTCATCTGCACCAACTACCAAAACTGACATTTTATCTCCTTTGTATTTGATAATCGTTATTATAAAATACAAAAACTAAATTTATAATTAAACTGATAATAAATATCAAATAACTAAATTATAGCTATTTGCTTTAAATGTGATATAATCAAAATAAAAATTTGGATGATATTTTTATGAAAAAGCTATTAATATCGTGTTTAGAGCCTTCTGCAAATTTGCATTTTAAAGAGGTTTTGAAATATTTAGAAAATTATGAATTAAAAGGTATTTTTGATCCTAAATTTGGAAATCCTTATATGAGAAGCGAAGAGTTTTCGGCAATGGGTTTTGTGGAAATTGTGCCGCTTATCTTTAAAGCAAAAAAAGCTATCAAAGAGATGGTAAAACTTGCCGAAGAATGCAATCATGTGTTGTTAATTGATTCGCCTGCTTTTAATATACCTTTAGCAAAAGCCATAAAAGAAGCTGGAATAAAAACTAAAATAACATACTACATTTTGCCACAAGTTTGGGCATGGAAGCCAAAAAGAGTTAAAAAGGTTGAAGCATATTGCGATAACTTGGCTTCTATTTTACCATTTGACAATCAGTTTTATACTCGCAGTATTTATGTAGGACATCCACTTTTAGATGAGATAAATGTATTTAAAGATAAAGATAAACATTGTAATCAAATAGCGTTTTTACCTGGTTCAAGAAGATCTGAAATAAAGCGTTTAATGCCTATTTTTAAAGAGTGTGCAAAAAATATAAACTCGAAAAAAGTTCTTTGTGTGCCGCATTTTTATGAAAATAAAGTTGATGAAATTTATGGCGATGTGAGTGAGTTTAGTGTCCAAAGTGGCACTACTGGGATTTTGAAAAATAGCGATTTTGCTTTTATTTGCTCTGGAACGGCAACGCTTGAATCAGCACTAATAGGCACCCCTTTCGTATTATGCTATAAGGCAAAAGCTATAGACATTTTTATAGCAAAACTTTTTGTAAAGTTAAAGCATATTGGACTTGCAAATATATTTTTTGATTTTATGGGAAAAGAGCAGTTAAATGATGAGTTTATCCAAGATGAAGTAAATACTAGAAATTTATTAAATTCTTATAAAAATTACAATTTAGATAAATTTGTAATGGCATCTAAAGAATTAAGGGAATATTTGCAAAATGGAAGTGCAAAAAATGTAGCAAATTTGATCAATACTTAAAATTTTAAAATCAAATGATATAATAAAACTAAAAAAGGAAAAATTATGACAGAACCAATGACTGCTTATGGTTATGAGAAAATTACAGCAGAGCTTAAAGATTTAAAAAATGTTCAAAGACCACAAATTGTAAAAGAAATAGACATAGCAAGAAGCCATGGCGATTTAAAAGAAAATGCAGAATATCACGCGGCAAAAGAAAAACAAGCTTTTATAGATGCAAAGATTGCAGAGCTTAGCGATATTGTAAGTAGAGCAAATGTACTTGATCCTAGCACTTATTCACACGATAGCATTAAATTTGGCTCAAGTGTTAGAATTTTGGATGTAGAAACTGAACTTGAAAAACATTATACGATAGTTGGCATTAGTGAAAGCGATATTTCTAAAGGATTGATATCCATAAATACGCCTTTAGCAAAACAGCTAATCGGTAAAAAAGAAGGCGATGAGATAACACTCCATTTGCCAAATGGAACAAGTGATGTTGAGATTTTAGAAGTTTACTATAAGCCTATAAAATTTGAGGATTAAAAAATGAAATTTAGAGCTGGTATTATCGGAGTTAGTGGTTATACGGGATTAGAGCTTATTAAAATTTTGCTAAATCATCCAAATTTTGAAATTTCTTATTTGGCTGCTTCTAATGCTAGTAAAACAGATGAAATTTTTCCGCTACTTGATGGCATTTTAGATATGGATATAGAAGTAGCAGATCCAAACAAGGCTGCAAAAAAATGCGATATAGTTTTTTTAGCTCTTCCGCACGAAAAATCTATGTATTTTGTCAAAGAACTTTTATCTTTTAAAGATGTAAAGGTTGTAGATTTATCGGCTGATTATAGGCTTAGTTTAGAACTTTATGAGAAAAATTATACAACACACATTGACAAAGATGGCTTAAAACAAGCGGTTTATGGTTTGGTTGAATTAAATAAAGAAAAGATAAAAACTGCTAGAATAGTTGCAAATCCTGGTTGTTATCCTACTGCTTCGCTTTTAGCTATAGCGCCTTTTATAAATTTTGTAGATACTAAATTCGGAGTTATAATAGATGCAAAAAGCGGTGTAAGCGGAGCTGGAAAAAGCCTTAAAACTACAAGTCATTTTTGCTCCGTTAATGAAAATATTAATGCTTATAATCCTTTTAAACATAGACATGCAGATGAGATAAAAGAGCGTATTGAAATGCTTTTAAATTCCCAAATTTCGCTTCATTTTATCCCTCATCTTGTTCCGCTTACAAGAGGAATGCTTGTAAGTGTTTATGTAAATTTAAAAGAAGATATAGATGAAAAAGAAATTTTAAGAGAGTTTTATAAAAATGCACCATTTATTAGGGTAAAAAATGAACCAGTTGCCGTAAAAAATGTAGTTGGAACACATTTTTGCGATATTTTTGCACAAAAACATGAAAATTTACTTTTTATAAACTCAGCCATAGATAATTTGCTAAAAGGTGCAAGTTCTCAAGCTATTGCTAATGCAAATTTAATGTTTGGATTTGATGAAGGTCTTGGACTTCCAAAAATTGCACATGGATTATGAGATAAAAAATGGAGCTATTTTTGTAGCAGATGTTCACATAAATAGTTCAAGAAAGCAATTTATCGGTGTTTTAGAAGATATTCATAGTGGCAAGATAAAGACTGAACAGCTTTTTTTACTTGGAGATATTTTTGATTTTCTTTCTGATTATGCCGATTTTACGCAGAGTTTTTATGCTTATGAGATAAATTTGATAAATGAAATTTCAAAAACTACTCAAATATTTTTTTTCGAGGGAAATCATGATTTTAATCTTAAAAGAATATTTCCAAATGTTGTAGTTTTTGATATATATTCTCAGCCTGTAAGATTTATAGATATTAATAAAAACGATGTTTTAATAGCACATGGTGATAAATTTCTGCCGTTTGTAAGTGCTCATATACTTTTAATTCTTAGAAATAAATACTTTTTAACTTTTTTAAATTTCATTGATAGAAAGATTAAATTTAAGATAACAAAATATATTTTAAAAAGCCAAAACAGTAAAAATTTAACATATAAAATTAGTGATTTTAAATCTGTTTTAATGCCTAAAATTGGTCATTATAATTCAAATTTAATAATAGAAGGTCATTATCATCAGGGAAAAGAATTGATTATTGAAAATAAAAGATATATAAATTTATCTAGTTTTGCGTGTGACCAAAGATATTTTATAGTAGAATACGACTTAAACAAACAATTAAATCTAAGGGGCCATAATGTTTGATAATAGTTCTAAAATGGGCTCTAGTGAGATGGAGCTTGTTGATTTTCGAATCATAAAACAAGGCGAAAAAGGTCCTTATGAGGGAATTTACGGCGTTAATGTAGCCAAAGTTCGCGAAATCATAAAGATGCCAAATCTTACCGAGTTACCTGGAGTTCCAGAATATATAGATGGAATTTTTGATCTAAGAGGTGTTGTTATACCTGTTGTAAATCTTTCAAAATGGATGAATGTAAAAGTTCCAGATGATCTGAAGATAAAACCAAGAGTAATTATCACTGAATTTAGTGATATTCTTATAGGTTTTATAGTCCATGAAGCTAAGAGAATTCGTAGAATTAGCTGGGAAAATATAGAACCTGCAAGTTTTTCTTCAGAAGGTGGTGCTTTTGAAAAAGGTAAAATTACAGGTGTGACCAAGATAGAAAATGATGAAGTTTTGCTTATACTAGATCTTGAAAGTATAGTTGAAGAGCTTGGTATATATTCTCCAAAAATGAACTTTAATATAGAAAAAAGAGATATGCTAGATGGATTGTGCTTAATTTTAGATGATAGTTCAACTGCTAGAAAACTTTTAAGAGATTCACTTGAAAAAATGGGTCTTAAAGTAATTGAAGCTAAAGATGGCGTAGATGGTATGCAAAAGATGGAGGATCTTTATGATGCTTATGGAGATGATTTAGAAAAAAATCTTAAAATCATAGTTAGTGATATAGAGATGCCTTTGATGGATGGATATCATTTTGCTTCAAAATTAAAAAATAACGATAAGTTTAAAAATATACCAATTATTTTCAACTCTTCATTAAACAATGAGCAAAGCGTTGTTCAAGGTGAGCAAGCTGGTGCTGATGCTTATTTAATTAAATTTGATGCTACTATTCTTTGTAAAGAAGTTATGAGAGTAGTAAATAAACATAAAAATACTGCTAAATAGGAGAAAACAATGGATGATATGCAAGAAATATTAGAAGATTTTCTCGTTGAAGCATTTGAGCTAGTTGAACAAATAGATCACGATCTTGTAGAGCTTGAGGCTAATCCTGAGGATTTAGAGCTTTTAAATAGAATTTTCCGAGTTGCACATACAGTAAAAGGTAGTTCGTCTTTTTTAAATTTTGATATATTAACAAGACTTACTCATCATATGGAGGATGTTTTAAATAAAGCTAGAAGAAGCGAGTTAAAAATAACTCCAGATGTTATGGATGTTGTTTTAGAATCAGTTGATGATATGAAAAATCTTTTAGGATCTATTAGAGATAATGGAAATGATACTGCAATAGGACTTGATATAACTGATGTTTGCTCTAGATTAGATCAAATTTCAGGTGGAGATGGTTCTGCCCCAGTGCCTCCTAGAAAAGAGGAAGAAAAACCAAAAGAAGAAGAAAAGGTAGAAGAGCCTGTAAAAGAGGAGCCAGAAGAAGAAGTAGATGTAAATTCTCTTAGCGAATCTGAAGTTGAAGCTGAGATAGAAAGACTTCTTAAAGTTAGAAAGGAAGAAGATAAAGCTAGAAGAGCTAAGAAAAAAGATACTGCAGCTTCTACTCCCCTTAAACCAAAACCAACTCCTGTTGCTAAAGAAAATAAAGAATCTGATTCAAAAGCTGTTGCAGCAAGTAGTTCTACTCAAATGGAGCAAACTATTAGGGTTGAAGTTAAAAGACTTGATAATTTAATGAGCCTCATTGGAGAGCTTGTTTTAGGCAAAAATAGACTTATTAAAATTTATGAAGATGTAAGCGAAAGATATGACGGAGAGCAATTTTTAGAAGATCTAAATCAAGTAGTTGCAGCACTTTCTATAGTTACAACAGACATTCAGCTTGCTGTCATGAAAACAAGAATGCTTCCTATAGCAAAAGTATTTAACAAATTCCCTAGAATGGTTAGAGATTTAAGTAGAGATTTAAATAAACAAATAGATTTAGAAATTAGTGGCGAAGAAACTGAACTTGATAAATCAATTGTTGAAGTTATAGGAGATCCTCTAGTTCATATTATTAGAAACTCTTGTGATCATGGCATAGAAAGTCCAGAAGCTCGTTTGGCAGCTGGTAAACCAGAAAAAGGTGTCATTCAGTTAAAAGCTTATAGTGAAGGCAATAATATAGTTGTAGAAATAGCCGATGATGGTAAAGGAATGGATCCTGATGTATTAAAAGCAAAATGCATAGAAAAAGGTTTGATTACAGAAAGAGAAGCTGATGCTATGAGTAATAAAGAAGCATTTGGATTAATCTTTAAACCTGGATTTTCAACTGCGGCACAAGTTACCAATGTTTCAGGAAGAGGCGTTGGAATGGATGTTGTTAAAACCAATATTGAAAAATTAAATGGTATTATAGATATAGATAGTGAATTTGGAAGAGGAACTATTTTAAAACTAAAAATCCCTCTTACTTTAGCGATTATTCAATCATTACTTGTAGGTTCTCAAGAAGAAACATATGCACTTCCTTTGGCCAGTGTTTTAGAAACGGTTCGAGTACCTCTTGATGATATTTATACAATTGAAGGCAAAAATGTTTTAAGACTTAGAGATGAGGTTATATCTCTTGTTAGGCTTTCTGATCTGTTTAATGTTAAAAAAGTATTTGATGGTAGCGAACAGACTTATGTGGTTGTTATAGGTGTAGTAGAAAGCAAGATAGGTATTATTGTAGATAGTTTAATAGGACAAGAAGAGGTTGTTATAAAATCTCTTGGTAATTATTTGCAAAATATAAAAGGAATTGCTGGTGCAACAATTAGAGGCGATGGTAAAATAACTCTTATTGTAGATGTTGGAAATATAATTGAGATGGCACAAGATATTAAAGTTGATATTAAATCAGATATGGAAAATAGTTCCGAGAGTGTAAAAAAAGAAAAACCAAGTGATTTTATTGTTTTGGTAGTTGATGATTCTAAAATGGATAGAAACATAATGAAAAAATCACTTGAACCTATTGGTGTTAGTATAATAGAAGCGGCAAATGGGGTTGAGGCTTTAAATATTATTAAAACTAATGAAAAAACTATTGATGCTGTGCTTATAGATATTGAGATGCCTAGAATGGATGGTTATACTCTTGCAGGCGAGATTAGAAAATATTCTAGATATAAATTCTTACCTCTTATTGCTGTTACTTCAAGAACAAGTAAGACAGATAGGTTAAGAGGTGTTGAGGTAGGTATGACTGAATATATCACTAAGCCATATTCTTCAGAATATTTAGAAAATGTTGTTAGAAAAAACTTAAAGATGGAGTAGAGCTATGAGCGATAAGTTAAATCAAGTTTTACAAAAACAAAAGAAACAAATAACCGATCCTACTCAAGTAGACAGAGAAGATGAGGTTATACAATTAGTTGGCTTTATAATTGGGCAAGAGGAGTATGCTGTTCCTATATTAGATATAAAAGAAATTATAAAACCTCTTGATTATACTAGAGTTCCAAGTGTGCCAGATTATATTTTAGGAGTTTTTAATCTTAGAGGAACAGTAATTCCTCTTATAGATTTGAGAATAAAGTTTAATTTGCCACCTACAAAACCTACAGATCATACTCGTTTTATTATCATGAAAAACGAAGAAGATATGGCTGGATTTTTAATAGATAGTTTAACGCAAGCTATAAGAATTAAAAAAAATAGGATTGATGCACCACCTGAAACTCTTTTGAAAGAAAAAGGTGGAATGATATATGGAATAGGAAAAAGAGACAATAATATCTTAACAATATTAAAAGTTGATTCGCTTTTAAAGCGTGAGTTTTAGTATGATAAAGCTTTGTGTATGTGATTTTGATTCTACATTAATGGATGGCGAGACTATAACATATTTTGCACAAGCTGTTGGAGCTAGTAAGGAAGTTGGAGATATTACAAAAGAAGCAATGGCTGGTAAAATCGACTTTTATGAAAGTTTTACAAAAAGAGCTTCTTTTTTGAAAGGTATGAAGGAAGATGAGGCAAAAAAAATAGCTTCAAACCTTCCTTTTATAACAGGAGCAAAAGAACTTATCTCGCATCTAAAATCAAAAGGTATAAAAGTTGTAGTTTTTAGTGGTGGGTATCATTTGGCTACGGATATAGCCAAAGAAAAATTAGGTTTTGATGCAAGTTTTGCAAACTATCTTCAAGTAAAAGATGGCATTATTACTGGAAAAGCTGGCGGAGAAATGATGTTTGGATACTCAAAAGGCGCCATGTTAAAAGAGCTTAAATCTTTGATGAATTTACAAAAAGATGAAGTTATGTGTGTTGGAGATGGTGCAAATGATATATCTATGTTTAAAGAAGCTGGACTTACATTTGCTTTTTGTGCGAATGAAATTTTAAGAAAAGAAGCAACGCATTGCATTAATATAAAAGATTTGCGAGAAATCATTAAATTTATTAAATAAAAGGTATTTTTGTGTATAAAAATAACAATATCAATTTTTCATTATGGTGCGATTTTTTGCAAAGAGATTTTATAAACGGTGAGTTTAAAGAACTCATATCTTCAGGTACTATAAATGGTGCTACTAGTAATCCTACGATATTTAAAAATGCTTTTTGCAATTCTAATAATTATGAAAATGCTATAAAAAGTTCTAAATTTAAACATCCAAAAACTGTTTATGAGATTTTAGCCACACAAGATATAAGACTTGCTGCAGAAAAATTGCTGAAAAATTATGCAAATAATGATGATGGATTTGTTAGTATAGAAGTTGATCCTTGTTTATACGATGATGCTAGCGCTAGTTTTAAAGAGGGTAAAAATTTATACTCTACGATAGGTATGCCAAATGTTATGATTAAAATTCCTGCCACAAAAGCTGGATTTGAAGCTATGAATGAACTTATGAAAAAAGGAATAAATATAAATGCAACTCTTGTATTTTCGCCACAACAAGCACTTGATTGTTTGGATTCTTTTGAAAATGCAACTAACGAGTTTATAAAAAGATTTCCCAAAGCCAATCTCCCAAAAGCTGTTATAAGTGTTTTTGTAAGTAGATTTGATAGGCTTTTAGATACTAAAATGAATGAAAAATCACTGCCAACTTCTCAAATAGGTATAATGAACGCATCAAAAATTTATAACATAATACAAAAGAAAAATTTACCAAATGTTAAAACACTTTTTGCAAGCACAGGTGTAAAAGGAGATAGTTTGCACAAGGCTTATTATGTAAAAGAACTTTTGTATAAAAATTCAATAAATACAGCCCCTCTTGAAACTATCAAAGCTTTTGGAGATGTTCATTTTGAAGAAAAAAGCCCATTAAGTGATGATAGTATAGATAAATTTTTTGATGTTGTAAAAAAAGCTGATATAGATATGACTAAAGTTTATAAAGATCTTTTAAACGATGGCATATCATCTTTTGTAAAATCATTTGAAGATATTATGGGTGATTTAAAGAAAAAAATATAGACTAACAATGAGCAGTAAATTTGTTGATATAAATGAACTAGATTATAAACAAAGAGATAGACTTGATGTTTATTTGAAAAAATTAGTTAGTGACAATGGAAGCGATCTTCATTTTAAATCAGGTTCAGTTGTAAGAGGGAGATTTAATGGAAAAATCAAACCAATGTCAGATGAAATTTTTTCACAAAAAGATGGATTAACACTTGCTAAAGAACTGCTTAGAACCCGTTTTGACGAACTTATTGAAAAAAAAAGTGTAGATTTTACGTATACGATAAATAAAGATTATAGGTTTCGTGTAAATATATTTTTTCAAATGGATGGAGTGTCAGCTGTTTTTAGAACTATACCAAAAATTCTACCAACTATAGAAAACTTGGGTTTGCCACCTGTTGTAAAAGACATTTGCGATAATATAAAAAGAGGAATTATACTAGTTACTGGAGCTACGGGAAGTGGTAAAACAACAACTTTGGCTAGTATTATCAATAGAATCAATAAGCAAGATAATTCACATATAATCACAATTGAAGATCCAATAGAATTTGTTTATAAAGATGATAAGTGTATAGTAAATCAACGTTCAATAGGTCAAGATGCTACGAGTTTTAAAGATGCACTAAGGGCTGCGCTAAGAGAAGATCCAGATGTTATTTTGGTTGGTGAAATGAGAGATTTAGAAACAATAGAAATAGCTATAAATGCAGCTGAAACTGGTCACCTTGTTTTATCAACGCTTCATACTTTAGACGCAAAAGAAACCATAAATCGTGTTATATCAATGTTTCCTATAGAAGAACAAGAGAGAATAAGAATGAGCTTTGCTTCGGTTTTAGGAGCTATAATATCACAAAGACTTATACCAACAACAGATGAAAAAAGGGTTGCCGCTGTTGAAATTCTCATAAACAATCATCGTGTAAAAGAAAAAATTCTTGATAAAAAAGATCAAGAAATTTATGATGTTATAAAAGAGAGCAAAAATACTCTTGGAATGCAAACTTTTGATCAGCATTTACTTGATCTGTTTAACGCCGGAGTTATAACAGAAGAATCAGCTTTAGAAAATTCTACAAAGAGAGACAATCTTAAAATTTTACTTAAAAATGCAAAGCTTGCTAAAGTTAATACTAGTTTGTATACGAATGATAAAGAATCTATCAAAGATATTTATGAAAAAGCCGGATATTCTCTTCCTAAAATAAAATCAATTTCTGATGATGATGAAGATTAAAAATTAAATTTATAAAATATTAAATGTTTTTTAGATAAAATCAAAGTTTATTTTTATTTTATATAAAGGAAAAATGATGTTAGAAGGTATTGTTAGAGAGAGTATCGATAAAAAGTCTACTAAGACTTTAAGAAGAGATGGTTATCTAATTGCCAATATTTATGGCAAGGGATTAGAAAATATTAACGCGGCTTTTAAAGTCAATGATTTTATAAAAGAGCTTCGTTCTAAAGATAAGCTTGCCTTTGAAGTAAAAGTTGGCTCTAAAACTTTAAAAGTTGTTGTTGTTGATTATCAAAAACACCCAGTTACTAATGAG
The DNA here is from genome assembly GCF_002220775.1 of Campylobacter sputorum. NCBI lineage: Bacteria > Pseudomonadati > Campylobacterota > Epsilonproteobacteria > Campylobacterales > Campylobacteraceae > Campylobacter > Campylobacter sputorum. The sequence continues at coordinate 1,380,706 of NZ_CP019685.1, read as the reverse complement.
CTTAAACATGTCGATCTAAAAGTTGTATTAGATGGTGTTAATTCAAAATACTTAATACCTATAAAAATTTCGGGAACACCAATAGGTCTTAAAAATAAAGGTGTTTTGGTAAATTACAAAAGAAAACTAGCCGTTAAATGTGCTGGCGAAAATTTACCAAATGCATTTGATTTAGATGTAAGCGATCTTGATGTTAATGATAATATTTTAGTTAAAGATGTTAAAATTCCTGATGGTGTTACTATGTTAGAAAGTGCTAATATCGCAATAGTTGGAGTAACAACAGCTAATTAAGGATAAATTTTGATCTTAATAGCAGGACTTGGAAATCCAGGTATTGAGTATGCTAATACAAGGCATAATATAGGATTTATGGTAATAGATGCTATTTTAGATGAATTAGATTGTGAAAAGATATCAAATACAAAATTTAAAGGCGAACTTTATAAAAAAGGTTCGCTTCTCTTTTTAAAACCTATGACTTTTATGAACCTTTCTGGACAAAGCGTAAGTGCTGTTAAAAATTTTTACAAAATAGATAGAGTAATTGTTGTACACGATGATTTGGATCTTAAGCTTGGAAGACTTAAATTTAAAAATGGTGGAAGCAGTGGTGGACACAATGGCATTAAATCAATAGACGCATCTATAGGAATAAATTACGATAGAATTAGAGTTGGAATAGGAAGTGAACTTAAAAAAGACACAGTAGAATTTGTTTTGGGGAAATTTTCTCAAAAAGAACAAGAGTGTGTAAAAAAAATTATTTCCATAACAAAAGAAGCCACTTTAGAGTTTATTAATCAAGATATAGATAAAATATCTCAAAAATACTCTTTAAAAAAAGGCTTTTGCGATTGAAAATTTATGCTAAACATATAGCTTATGTATATTTTAAATATTTTTTGATTATATTTATAGCTTTAGAGCTATTTTATGCTGGTATAGATATTTTAACAAATTTAAAAAGATTTCCAGAAAGTGCAAATTTGCAGCTTATATACTTTTTTCTTACAACTTTGATTGCCCTAAATTATATTTTACCTCTTAGTCTTGTTTTTGCTTTTATTGCTACATATTTTAATATGATAAGAAATAATGAACTTGTAAGTTTTTATGCTCTTGGCATAGATAAAAATAGAGTTATCATACCTACTTTTTTAGTAGCATTGATTGTTACTTGTAGCTATATAGCTTTAAATTTTACAGATTTTACTTATATAAAAGAGTATAGAAAAAACATCACATCATCATCTTTTATGCCTCAAAATTTAGATGAAAAATTTGTAAAGTATGATGGTAAATATATTTATATAAGTAGGTTAAATCCTATAACTAATGATGCTAAGATTATTAATATTTTTGATGTAAACGATACAAAGCTTTTAAACATAGTTTCTGCTAGTAGTGGTAAATTTGATGGAAAAATATGGAATTTAGAGGATGTAAATATAACAAATTTACCATCAAATTTAGAGTTTATGGCAAAAGGTTTTGATCTGCAACATTTAGAAAATTTAGAAACACTTAAAAAATTTAGACCAAAAACTATAGAAAATATTTATGAAAGCGACACACCGTATTCCATAAATGACGCACTAGATGCTATAAAAACATTTAAAAATGAAGGTATAAATATAAACTCACTCAAAGTTGCTCTTTATAATTCCATATTTTTCCCTCTTTTTGCACCCATAATGGTGCTTATATTTTACTACTTTTTACCATCTACATATAGGTTTTTTAATCTTGCTTTGCTTGGTTTTATTTTTGTTGTTGCAACGCTTTGTTGTTGGGGGGTATTGTATGTTTTGATTAGATTTTCTCAAAATGGAGTTATACTTGCAGAACTAGGCGTAGTTTTGCCTATATTTTTACTATTTTTATTTGCCATAAAACTTTATTTTTCAAATCGTTAAAACTCTTTTTTATATAAAATTAAGTATAATCTCTAAATTTAAAAAGGGTAATTATGGATTTTATAAATTTAGCAAAAGTTTACAAAACACCGCTTTATGTCTATGATTTTGATATGATTGAGCAAAAATATCTTTCTTTAAAAAACGCTTTTAGTGCCAGAAAGTCGTTACTTTGTTATGCTGTAAAAGCAAATTCAAATTTAAGTGTGCTTAAATTTTTGGCTAATCTTGGAGCTGGATTTGATTGTGTTTCTATAGGCGAAGTAAAAAGAGCATTATTCTCTGGTGCAAAAAACTATCAAATAATTTTTAGTGGCGTTGGAAAAAATGATGATGAAATAAAAGAAGCACTAAATTTAGACATACTTATGTTAAATTTAGAAAGCGAAGCTGAGTTTTATAGGGTTGAAAAAATAGCCCAAGAACTTGGTAAAAAGGCTAGAATTTCAGTTCGAGTAAATCCAAATATAGATCCAAAAACTCACCCTTATATTTCAACTGGATTAAATGAAAATAAATTTGGCGTTGAGATAGAAGTTGCAAGAAAGATATATCTAAAAGCCAAGTCTTCACCTTTTATAGAGCCAATTGGGATTCATTTTCATATTGGTTCACAATTAACCGATCTTAAACCAATTTATGATGCTTGTAATGTTGTCTCAAAGCTCTTAAGAGAGCTAATCGCACTTGAAATAAATATAAGATTTTTTGATGTAGGTGGTGGCATAGGTATAGTTTATGATAATGAAATTACCATAAAACCTTATGATTACGCACAAGCTATACTTAGCACACTTAGTGGACTTGATGTTACTATTGTGTGTGAGCCTGGACGATATATTGTTGGAGAAAGTGGATATTTTGTAAGTTCTGTATTGTATGAAAAAGTAAATAAAACAAAGAGATTTATTATAGTTGATGGTGCTATGAATGATCTTGTAAGACCTAGTTTGTATAATTCTTATCATAAAGTTACTCATATATCTTTAGAAAATAAAAATGAAGAGAAGAGTGTTTGTGATATAGTTGGGCCAATTTGCGAAAGCGGAGATTTTCTTGCTAAAGGTGTAGAAATTGGTAAAACAAATAGAGGAGATTTGCTTGTTTTTAGTTCAGCTGGTGCATATGGATTTAGTATGTCAAGTAATTATAATACTAGAAACCGTGCAGCAGAAGTTGGAATTTATAATGGCAAAGATAAGCTTATAAGAAAAAGGGAGAGTTTCGAGTATCAAATAGCATTAGAAAAAGAGTGTTTATAGAAGGATAAAAATGCAAAATATTGATGATTTACGCTCACAAATTGATAAATTAGACGATAAAATATTAGAATGTTTAAATCAAAGAATGACTCATGTTAAAAAAATTGGCGAGTTAAAAAAATCAAGTGGAACAAATATATATAGACCAGAGCGTGAAAAAGCAATTTTAAGCCGTTTGTATAATCAAAATAGCGGTCCTTTAAATAAAGAAGCAATTGAGGCAATTTATTTTGAAATTTTTGGTGTTTCTAGAAATTTAGAAATGCCTCAAAGGGTCGCTTTTTTGGGTCCTGATGGAACATATTCGCATCAAGCTGCTGAAAGTAGGTTTGGTGCAATGAGTTCTTATACTCCACTTGCTACCATTGACGCTGTTTTTACAGAGATTATAAACAAAGAAGCAAAATACGGAGTTGTTCCAGTCGAAAACAATACAGAAGGTGCGGTTGGGCTTACTCTTGATTGTTTGGGTAAATTTGATACTATAAAAATAGTATCAGAACTTTATATGGACATCCATCACTCTTTTGTTAGTTTAAATGAAAATTTTAAAAAAATAAATAAAATTTATTCTCACCCACAAGCTTATAATCAATGTTTAAAATTTTTAGAAAGCCATAATCTAAGTGATGTAGAGTTTATCCCTTCAAAATCTACTGCAATGGCAGCAAAGATGGCTTTAGAAGATGAAAATAGTGCAGCAATTTGCTCAAAAATAGCAGCTAAAATTTATAATATCCCAGCTATTTTTGAGACCATAGAAGATAATTGTGCAAACAAAACTAGATTTTTAATTTTAAGTGATTTTAAAGCACTTCGAGGTGAGCGTAATAAAACCTCTATTTTGGTTAATGCAGATCATAGACCAGGCGGACTTGTCGATTTGCTTTCAATTTTTAGAAACGAGGGTATAAATTTAACAAAACTTGAAAGTAGACCCATGAAAAATAAAGATTTTAAAACTATATTTTTTATAGATTTTGAGGGATATATAGATGATGATAGAGTTCAAAGTGCTTTTGATCTTGCATTAAAAAGAGGTCATGATATTAAGTGGCTTGGAAGTTATATAAATGGAGAAATACAGTGAAATTTAATAAACATTTGCAAAATATATCAAACTATGAAGCAGGAAAGCCAATAGAACTTGTTGTAAGAGAATTTGGTGTAAAAAAGAGGGATGTTTTAAAATTAGCCAGTAATGAAAATCCACTAGGATGTTCTAAAAAAGTTCAAAAAGCTATCAGAGATTGTGCTAAAAATGCAAGTCTTTATCCTGATGATAGTATGTTTGAACTAAAAGAAAAACTTGCTAAAAAATATGAAGTTAAAACTCAAAATATCATAATAGGTTCAGGAAGCGATCAAACTATTGAGTTTGCAATGCATGCCAAAGCCAATGAAAATAGTGCTATTTTGGTTGCAGGAACAACTTTTGCTATGTATGAAATTTATGCTTCTCATGTTGGTGCGAAAGTCTATAAAACAAACTCTAAAAATCATAATTTAGCTGAGTTTGAAGAACTTTATAACAAACATAAAGAAGAAATTTCTATAATATTTCTTTGTATCCCAAACAATCCGCTTGGAGAGTGTTTGGATGCTAAAGATGTTTATGATTTTATATCTAAAATAGATGAAGACACTCTAGTTGTCATTGATGGAGCTTATCAGGAGTTTGCTAGTTTTAAGGATAGTAATAAACATATAAATGTAAAAAAACTTATAAATGATTTTAAAAATACAATGTATATGGGAACTTTTTCAAAAGCATACGGACTTGGTGGAATGAGAGTTGGATATGCCGTGTCTTCAGAAAGTATTATAAAAGAGTTATCAAAATTAAGAGTTCCTTTTAACATAACTACGCTTAGTTTAAAGGCTGCAATTGTGGCATTGGACGATGATAAATTTATGCAAAAGACTCTTAAAAATAATTTTTCTCAAATGAAAAAATTTGAGAAATTTGCTAAAAAATATGATATAAAATATATAAAAAGTTACACAAATTTTATAACTTATATTTTTAAAGAAAAAAATGCTACAGAAATTTCACAAAACTTGTTAAAAAAAGGTATAATTTTAAGAGATTTAAAAAATTATGGAATGAATGCTATTAGGATTACTATTGGTAAGCCAAAAGATAATATTAGAGTTTTTAAAGAATTAGAAAAATTAATTTAAGTAAAGCGTATATATGGATTTTAAAGCTATTGTAAATCAGATTGGAAAATTATATCAAAATCTTACTTTAAGACAAAGAATAGTAGCTGCAGGCTCTATCGTTGTAGTTATAGGATTTTTGGTATTTTTAAGTATCTATAAAGGATCTCAAAGTAGTAATACTTATGATGGATATAGTGTTTTATTTGAAAATATTTCTCCAAGCGATTCTGCACTTATTATTCAACAACTAAATAGTGATAAAGTTCCATATAAGCTTTATAACGAAAGTACAATTTTAGTTCCTAATGATAAAGTTTATCAAGAAAGAATAGCAATTGCGAGTCTTGGTATTCCCAAAGATAGTAAGGTTGGTTTTGAAATTTTTGATAAACAACAATTTGGTGCAACAGATGAAGAACAAAGAGTAAAATATCAAAGAGCTCTAGAAGGTGAACTTGCAAGAACTATTGAAGGGTTAGCACCTATAGAAGCTGCAACTGTTCATATAGCTTTGCCAAAAGATAGTGTTTTTACTAAGCGTCAAATTAAGCCATCAGCTTCTGTGCTTTTAAATGTAAAACAAAATTCAAAACTTACTAGCAAACAGATATCTGGTATAAAAAATTTAATCGCAGCTTCTGTCCCAAATTTAAATGCAGAAAATGTTAAGCTTGTAGATCAAGATGGAACCCCTCTTGGCATTGAAGAAGGGGTAATAGATGATGAGCTTATTTCTAAACAAATAAGATATAAAAAAGATTTTGAAAGTTCTTATGAGAGAAAAATCATAAATGTTTTATCGCCCATAGTTGGTGGAGATAATAAAGTTGTAGCAAAAGTTACAATTGATTTTGATTTTGCTAGAGAAGATTTTCAAAGTGAAGTTTATGATCCAAACTCAGTTGCTAGAAGTGAACAAAATATAGAAGAAAAAAGAGAAGGAAAAGCACCAAAAGAAGTTGGAGGAGTTCCAGGAGCAGTTAGTAATATAGGTCCAGTAGAAGGTTTGGAAGACAATCAAAAAACAGAACTTTATACAAAGAGTTCAGCTACTACAAATTATGAAATTTCTAAAAAAATTACTAAAGTTTTAGGAGAATTTGCCACTATAAAAAGAGTAAGTGTAGCTGTGGTTGTTGATGGAAAATATGAGTATAAAAAAGATGAAAATGGAAATCCAACAAAAGAAATAGAGTATGTTTCTTTACCTCAAAATGAACTAACTGCTATAAACAATATAGTAAAACAAGCAGTTGGTTATAACCAAGCAAGAGGAGATGAGGTTACAGTTAGTAACTTTCAGTTTAAAGAGCCAACTACAACTAAAACACCAGCAAATACAATTGCTAGATTTTATGAGTTATACTTAAGTCCTTTTACTACGCTTGTAAAATATCTATTGGCTGCTTTAGTTCTTTATATTTTTTACAAAAAAATTATTGTTCCATTTTCCGAAAAAATGCTTGAAGAACAGATTGAAGAATATGAGCCTACCAAAGAAGATTTGGGTCTAATGGATATACAAGAAGACACAGAAGATACTTTAGAGAAGTTTAAAGCTGCAAAACAAAAAGTTGAAGAACAACTTGGATTAAGAGATGGAAATCTTAACGAAGAGGAGCTAAAATATGATATACTTCTTGAAAAGATGCAAACTATTGTAAGCTCTAAATCCGAAGAGATTGCTACATTACTTCAAGAGTTGGTAAATAATGATGGGGAAATCATGTCTTCTATAAGTAAGGATACTTGATGGTAAAACTCACTGAACAACAAAAGGCTTTGTATAATGACCTTTCTATGGCTGAAAAAATAGCAATTTTATTAATTCAACTTGGCGAGGAGCCAACTGCACTTATTTTTTCACACATGGAAATAGAAACTATAACTGAAATTTCTAGATATATAGCAATTTCTAAAAGTATTGATAGACAAATAGCCGCGGCTGTTTTAGAGGAATTTTATGCTTTAATGCAATCAAATCAATATATGAAAACAGGCGGTATAGAGTATGCAAAAGAGATACTTTATAAAACCTTTGGTCCTGAAATAGCACAAAAAATTCTTGATAAACTTTCTAAAAGCATGGAATCAACTAAATCATTTTCATATCTTGAAAAGATTAAACCACAACAAATTGCAGATTTTATAACAAAAGAACACCCTCAAACGATAGCTTTAATTTTGGCTCATATGGATGTAACAAGTGCTGCTGAAACGCTTAATTATTTTGATGATGAATTAAGAGGTGAGGTGGTTTTAAGAATGGCAAATTTAGGCGATATCAGCCCATCTGTGATAAAAAGAGTTTCAACTGTATTAGAAAGTAAACTAGCTTCTCTTACATCTTATAAAGTTGAAGTTGGTGGTCCAAGAGCTGTTGCTGAAGTATTAAATAGACTTGGACAAAAAGCAAGCAAAACTACTATTGAAAAGATTGAGCAAGCAGATACAGAACTTGCTTCAACCATCAAAGATCTTATGTTTACATTTGAAGATATTACAAATCTTAATGCAACTGCTATAAGAGAAATTTTAAAAGTTGTTGATAAGAAAATTTTAATGATAGGGCTTAAAGGTTCTGGTGAAGCTTTAAAAGAAAAATTCCTTCAAAATATGAGTCAAAGGGCAAGTGAAGCGTTTCTTGAAGAAATGGGATTTTTAGGTGCAGTTAGACTTAAAGATGTTGAAGAAGCTCAAAGGAAAGTTGTAGAACAAGTTCAAGTTTTGGCTTCTCAAGGTGTGTTCCAAATAGGCGAACAAGATGAGATGATAGAATGATGTCAAATACGGTAATTTCAAATTCAGTTGCACCATCGCATAATATTGAACCATATAGATTTAAAGTTATTGGATCAAATTTAGAAGAAGAGCAAAAAGCAAGCAACAAAAAAGAAGAAAATAGTGAAAATATAGCTCCAATAGAGAGCAAAACTATACAAAATGAAGAGATTGTAGAAGTTAGTTCTCAAACAGAAAATACGCCAAAACAAAATCCATTAGAAGAAGCTCATAGTAGCTTTATAGAAGAGCTTTTGAAGCGAACAGATGAACTTAGTGGAAACATTATAAAACTTCAAATGCAAATAGAAAATCAAGAAAAAGAATTTGAAAAAAGACTTGATAGTGAAATTTTAAGGGCTAAGGAAGACGCACAAAAAGAAGGTTATGAAAAAGCAAAATCAGAATTTGACATTAAATTTGACGAACTTAATGCAAAATATCTAAGTTCTATCTCAAAACTTGAAAGTGAATGTCAAAATTTACAAAATTTTTTGGCCACAAATGAAAATGAATTAAGCTTAGCGGCTATTGACATAGCAAAAGAGGTTATACAAAAAGAGGTAAATGCAAACTCATCTATAGTCGCACAAAATCTTGCAAAAGCTCTTATGAAAGATATAAAAGATGCTACTCATATAGAGTTAAAGGTAAATCCAAAAGATTTTGAGTTAATGCAAAATTTAACCAAAGAAGATTCGAAAATAAAAATAACTTCAGATGATGCGATTAGTCCCGGCGGAGTTATACTTTTAAGCGATGTTGGAAATTTGGATGCTACGCTTCAAAATAGATTAATGAGTGTAAAAAAGATAATTGGTGAGTAGTTGTGATAGAAAATTTAAAAAATTTAAACACAGAAGAGTTAGAAGAATTAGCATTTGATATAAGAAAAAAAATAGTTGAAGTAGTTAGTAAAAATGGCGGTCATCTCAGCTCAAATTTGGGTGCTGTAGAACTTACTTTGGCAATGCATTATGTTTTTAATCCAAGCATAAACCCTTTTATTTTTGATGTAAGTCATCAAAGTTATACCCATAAACTTCTTACTAGAAATTGGAGCGAGTTTGAAACATTAAGACAATTTAATGGCATTAGTGGCTACACAAAACCGAGTGAAAGCAATAAGGATTATTTCATAGCAGGTCATAGTTCAACTTCTATATCTCTAGTTGTTGGAGCCTGTAAAGCAATAAAACTAAAAAAGGAATTTAAACTCCCAATAGCACTCATAGGAGACGGTGCACTTAGTGGCGGTATGGCTTATGAAGCATTAAATGAATTGGGAGATAGAAAATATCCTTGCGTTATTATACTTAATGATAACGAAATGAGTATAAGTAAACCAATAGGGGCACTTAGTAAATACCTTTCTCAGATGATGGCAGGTCAGTTTTATCAGAAATTTAAAGGTCGTATAAATCAGCTTTTAAGCTATGTTCCACAAGGTGCTGCTTATATGGCTAAGAAATTTGAAGAGGGTTTTAGACTTATAACTCCTGGTATGTTTTTTGAAGAACTTGGACTTGAATACATTGGACCAGTTGACGGACATAACCTAAAAGATCTTATCTCTGCTCTAGAAGTTGCTAAAAGTATGAATAAACCAGTTATAGTTCATGCTCAAACTTTAAAAGGCAAAGGATACGAAAAAGCTGAGGGGCATTATGAGAATTGGCATGGTGTAGGACCTTTTGATATACAAAGTGGCGAGTTTATAAAAAAAGAATCAAGCAAAAATGCTACAAAAATTTATAGTGAAAATTTAATGAATCTTGCTTTAAAACATGATAATGTAGTAGGAGTTACCGCTGCTATGCCAACAGGCACTGGGCTTGAGCCTTTGATAAAGAGATTTCCTGATAGATTTTGGGATGTAGCCATAGCAGAGCAACACGCAGTAACTTCAATGTCAGCTATGGCAAAAGAGGGTTTTAAGCCATATATCACGATATATTCTACATTTTTGCAGCGTGCTTATGATCAGATTATACATGATTGTGCTATTTTAAATACAAATGTTGTTTTTGCAATAGACAGGGCTGGAATTGTCGGAGAAGATGGCGAAACTCATCAAGGTGCTTTTGATATAAGCTATCTAAATGCTATTCCAAATATAACGATTTTTGCACCAAGAGATGAAAAAAGCTTTAAATTTGTTATTGAGTATTCATATGAGCATAAAGGTGTTTGTGCTTTTAGATATCCGCGTGGAGCTTTTATTTTACAAGATGAATTTGAGCCTAAAAAGATACAATATGCCAAAGGCGAAATTTTATGCAAAGGAAATTCAAATGTAGCTTTTATAGGCTATGGTAATGGTGTTGGAAAAGCTTATAAGGTATCACAAAATTTAAAAAACGAATTTAAACCAACTTTAGTAGATCTCGTTTTTGCAAAACCATTAGATAAAGAACTTTTGGTAAATTTAGCAAAAAATCATAAAATTTGGTATATTTTTAGTGATAGTGCAAAAAGTGGAGGTATTGGCTCAATATTGTCAACATTTTTACAAGAAAATGAAATAAAAGATGTCTGTATAGTTAGTTTTGAATATGATGATAAATTTATAACTCATGGTAATACAAATTTAGTAGAAAAATCATTGCAAATAGATGTGGAGTCGCTATCTGCAAAAATTCTAAAAGAAAAAAAATATCAACTAATATAAACTTCTTTTAAATAAAATAATGTATAATAATTCAAAAAATTGAAGGAGATGCTATGGATCACATTTCATTATTGAAAAAATTTGATTTAAAAGCAACACCACAAAGACTTTGTATTTTGAGTGTTTTAAGTGAACATAAACATCCAAATATAGATGAGCTTTATGAAAGCATTAAAAACTATTATCCATCTATATCTTTGGCAACTGTTTATAAAAATTTAGCAACACTTATGGATAAAGGTTTGGTAGTTGAGGTTAATATGCCAAATCAAAAAACAAAATATGATATCTATGAATATCCGCATATTCATGTAGTTTGTGAAAATTGCGGTCATGTTGAAGATATGATTTTTGAAGATGGGTCAATGGAAAATTTTCAAAAAAATTTAGAGCAAAAGCTTTCAAATTTTGTAGAAAAATTTAATGTGGTGGCTAGTGTAAAAACTTGCAAACATTGTTCTTAATTTGATATTTTAAGCACTATTTTGCTACAATTAATCAAAATTTTGCAAGGATAGTGCTGTGGTTCTAGAAATAGAGCGTAAATTCCTCATAGATAGTGAAAGTATTTTAGATGAGTTTACGCTTGATGATATAAATTTCCAACTTTTAAAAGTTGAGCAATTCTACACACAAATAACTAAATTTGATGAAAGAAGATATCGAAAAAGCTCTAAGAGTTACTTTTTTACATACAAAAAAGGCAAAGGTATTTCAAGGGTTGAAAACGAACATGAAATAACCAAAAAAGAGTTTAAGCGAGCAAAAGAGCATAAGCTTGGAAGCTTGATTAGTAAAGATAGATATCTTTTTAAGATAAATAATTTACCTTGCAATATAGACATTTATAGCGGTGATTTATCAGGGATTATTGTTTTGGAAATAGAATTTCTTACTATAGATGACGCTAATAATTTTAAAATTCCAAATTTTTTACAAAAGCATATTTTAAAAGAGATTACTTATGAAGATGGGTATAAAAATAAAAATTTAGCTCTTTTTGGAAATCCTGATTCTCGTTTTGATGTTGAAAAAAGTATGGATATTTTAGATAAAGTAAGCCCGATTCTTCAAAATTTGGTTTTTCCAGACAGCATTAATGCAATAGACGGCGCAAGAGTTAATTTTTATTATCTTTTTAAATTGATACAGCATTATAAAAATGATTATTTAAAAACATTTAATGACGAATCAATGCACCAATTTAGAGTAAATTTAAGAAAAAGTAGATCACTTTTAAAGCTTATAGGCTCTGTTTTTGATGAAGATATTACTAAATATTTTTGCGATGAGTTTAAAAAACTAGCAAATTCTACAAATAAGATTAGAGATATTGATGTTTTTTTAAATTTTATAGATAATTCAGATGAATATGAGACTTATAAGGCTATTTTAAGAAATAGTAAAAATAGGCAAATTACCGAGTTTAAACAAATTTTAGAAGATAGTGAAATTTTGTTTGAAGAGTGGAGTATGCTGCTAAGAGAAAATAGTGATTTTTATAAAGGTATAAATCATGATAAAAAGCTAAAAAAACTTATTTCAAAAGCACTTAGACTTCAAATGGTAAAGTTGCAAAAAATGCTATTTAATCTTAATAGTAATTGTAAAAATTCGTATTTTCATAAAATTAGAATAGAGTTTAAAAAATTTAGATATTTAGCTGATATGTATAAGAGTTTTTATAAGGATAAGAAGTTATTAAATTGTATTTTAAAATCAAAAGAAGCACAAGAACTTTTTGGAAATCTTCAAGATAGAGATGTTTTGTTATCGATGATAGACGAATTAGAAAATCATGATAAAGACGATTTATCTGAGTTAAAATCTAAATTTAAAAAAGATATTATAAATTTAAGAGATGAAATACTTAGAAAAAAAGACAAACTTAGAAAAAGATTTTTAAAAAGTTCAAAGATAATTAAAATTTACACATAAAGAAAGTTAATGGAAAAGCAAAAAGAAATCGTTGAAATGTTTAATGAAATAGCACCAACTTATGATAAAGCAAATAGAGTTATAAGCTTTGGTATAGATACAAGTTGGCGTAAAAATGCGTGTAAGATAGTGTTAAAAAAAATAGATAAAAAAGATATAAATATCATAGATGTTGCTTGTGGAACTGGTGATATGATGGGTATCTGGGAAGATATTTCTAAGAAATTTGGTATTAAAATAAACGATATGATAGGCATTGATCCAAGTGTTGGAATGCTTAATGTGGCAAAAAATAAATTTCCAAATTATAAATTTATAACAGCAAAAGCTGATGATACTACACTTGATTCAAATTTTGGAGATATTTTAAGTATTAGTTATGGTATAAGAAATGTAGTTCAAAGAAAAGAAGCCTTAGGTGAGTTTAATAGAGTTTTAAAAAGTGGCGGCTATCTTGTAGTTTTGGAATTTACTAAAAGAAAACATGGTGGTTTGATACCATTTTTTAGAGATTTTTACATAGCAAATATTTTGCCTACACTTGGTGGAATGATATCTAAAAATAAAAAAGCATATGAGTATCTTCCAAATTCAATTAGCAATTTTTTAGATAAAGAGAGTTTCAAAGATGAGCTTAGTGAGGCTGGTTTTGATCTAGAACTTACAAAAGGATATAGCTTTGATGTTTGTACTCTTTTTGTTGCTAAAAAGATAAAAGATATATAAAATGCTTAGCGTTAGTGAGTTAAACGAGCAGGCAAAATCGCTTCTTGAGACTAATTTTTCATCTATAGAAGTTGAGGGCGAAATTTCAAGACTAACAAAACACTCATCTGGTCATTGGTATTTTACTCTAAAGGATGAAAAAGCTAGCATTTCTGCAACTATGTTTAAATTTGATAATGTAAAAGTAAAATTTACTCCAGTTGAGGGTATGAAAATTGTAGCTAGTGGTAAGATTACACTGTTTTCTCCAAGCGGTACATATCAAATAAATTTAAAATCCATGCGTCCAAGTGGCGAGGGCGAGTTAGAACTTGCTTTTAAACAACTAAAAGCTAAATTAGAAAAAGAAGGTTTGTTTGATATTTCTCATAAAAAACCACTTCCAAAATATCCAAAAAAAATAGCAATAATAACATCAAAAACAAGTGCTGCGCTTCAAGATATGTTAAAAATTGCAACAAATAGATGGCAGTTAGTAAAAATAAGCGTATTTGATTCTTTAACTCAGGGTGAAAATGCACCAAACGAACTTATAAAAACCCTTATAAAAGCCGATAGTATAGGATATGACGCTATTATAATTGCAAGAGGTGGTGGAAGTAGAGAAGATCTTTGGTGTTTTAATGATGAGGGTTTAGCAAGGTGTATTTATGCACTAAAAACACCTATTATAAGTGCTATCGGACATGAGATTGATTTTAGTATAAGCGATTTTGTAAGTGATCATAGAAGCCCAACGCCAAGTGCTGCTATGATGGATTTACTTCCAAGTATTGATGAAATTATACAGCTACTTGATAAAAAAGAAGATGTATTAAAAAATCTTATAAATTATAAATTGCAAAATGCCATTTCGCTGCTTAATCTAAAAAAAAGCTTATTTTTAAACTCAAATTTAAAACAAAAACTATCTATATATAATCAAAATTTAGAACATATTAAATTTAAGCTGAAAAATTTGATAAATATGAATATTTCTAATTCATTAAATAAGATTGAAAATTTACAAAATATTTTTAAAGAAAAAGAGATTTTTTTTGCTAAAACAAAAGATCTTGTAGAAATACGCAAAAACGGAAAACTTATGTCTTTAGAAAATCTTAAAAAAGATGATATTATAACTATTTATTCACAAAATTTCTCAAAAGATGCAAAAATAATAAATTAAATGGAGGATTGATTATGAGGGCTTTAAATTTTAACGCAGGACCAAGTTGTATTCCCTTAGAAGTTTTAGAATATGCGAAAAATGAATTTAGCGATTTTAATGGATGTGGCAGTTCTATAATGGAACTTAGCCATAGAAGCAAAACATTTGAGCAAATTTTAGACTCAGCCATAGCAAATGTAAAAGAGCTTTATAATATAAGTGATGATTTTGCTGTGTTATTTTTACAAGGTGGCGGCAGTTTGCAGTTTGCGCAAGTTCCTATGAATTTATATAATGGCGGTGTTTCCGAGTATGTAGATACTGGCACTTGGACTAGTAAGGCTATAAAAGAAGCACAAATTCAAGGCATAAACTGCGAAGTTATTGCAACTAGCGAGGATGCTAAATTTAACTATATTCCAAAATTTAGTTTTAGCGACAATGCTGATTATGCGTATATTTGCTCAAATAATACAATTCACGGAACACAATACCAAGAACTTCCAAAGACAAAATGTCCGTTAGTTGTGGATAGTTCAAGCGATCTTTTAAGCAGGGATGTTGATTTTAGCAATATCGGGCTTTTTTTTGGAGGAGCTCAAAAAAATGCAGGACCATCTGGCGTAACTCTTGTTATAATTAGAAAAGATTTAGCAGATCGCGTAAAATCTAGTGTTCCAACTATGCTTCGCTATTCAACTCATATTAAAAATAATTCACTTTACAATACGCCAAATACATTTGGAATTTACATGTTTGATCTTGTTACAAAGTGGATTAAAAAACAGGGCGGTTTGGCAAAAATAAATGAGTATAATGTTAAAAAAGCAAACATATTGTATGAATTTATAGACGCAAATAGTGATTTTTACAAGCCTTTTGCAAGAAAAGATTCTAGATCTTTAATGAATGTTACATTTAATCTAAAAAGCGAAGAGCTAGAAAAGAGATTTATTGAGATGTCTCAAAAAGAAAATATGATAGGTTTAAAAGGACATAGGAGTTTAGGCGGCATAAGAGCGTCTATATATAATGCTGTTAGTTTAGAAGATGTAAAAGCCCTAGTTTCGTTTATGAATGAGTTTGCTAGGAAAAATGGATAAAATCTTTTGCAAAAAGTGGCAGAGCTAGAAATTTAAAACCTTGATTTTCTAAATTCATGCTAAATTCAAGCAAGCTTGCAAATTCGTTTTGTGTAAGCTTGCACTCCACTACACACCCATTTTGGTTGAAAGTTTTGTTTGTAATTTGTAATTTTTCTTTCTCAAAAAAATACTCAAATTTGCGTGTTAGGATAAATGAGATGAAAAATATACAATCATCTTTTATCTCAAAAGGTATCAAATTTGCACCATTTATAGCCAAATTTACACTTGTTGAATATGCTCTTACTAAACCGCCAGTTCCAAGCTTTATACCCCCAAAATATCTTACTACAAAAACACCGCAGTTTATTAAATTTGCTCCACGCAAAGCATTTAAGCTAGGTGGACCACTTGTTCCTTTTGGCTCACCATCATCGCTTTGATTTTCTACAATTTGAAAAAATTCATTATAATGCCTATACGCCCAAACTATATGAACGGCTTTTGGATGTTCTAATTTTAGTTTTTCATTAAGTATTTTAAATTTATCAAACGGGCATAGATAGGAGATAAAAGTTGATTTTTTTATCTCCTGTTTTGCTGTGAAAATTTCATTTATGGATTGCAAATACGATTTTACTCTTTTCTATCTTTTGCATCGGCTGTAAATAGTTGTTTATCCATAAGTTTAAAGTCATTTATAAATTTTTGCCCCTCATCACTTGTTATCCAATTTGCAAATTCTTTTGCATTTTCCTCGTCAGCTTTAGGGCATTTTTCCGGATTTACATTTATAACTGAGTAGAAATTTTTAAGATTATTATCGCCTTCATTTAGAAGTACAAGCGGTGGATTTCCTTTATGTTGTGCTTCGTATTTTATGAAAGTTCCACGATCTGTTAATGTCACACCTTTTTGTTCGGCTGCTACATTTATAGTTGTAAGCATACCTTGACCGGTTTGTTTATACCAAGACTCTTTTTGAGGAACATTTGATATAGATTTTTTCCATATATCTAGCTCTTTGTTGTGTGTTCCGCTTTTGTCTCCTCTACTAAAGAAAGGAATTTTGTTGTTTTGTATAATTTCGAAAGCTTCTTTTAAGCTTTTACCTTCAAATTTATTTGCTAATGATTTATCGCCTATTAGCACATAATCATTATACATAACTGGTTTTCTATCTACACCATATCCATTTTTTACAAACTCTTTTTCTAATTTTGGCGAATGAACAAAAAGCACATCGACATCGCAGTTTTTGCCCATTTCAAGAGCTTTTCCAGTTCCAACTGCTGTCCATTTTAAATCAACACCTGTTTTTGCTTTATAAACAGGATACAAAGCATCTAGCAAACCTGTGTCATCAGTGCTTGTTGTGGTTGCCATTATGAGATTGTTATCTTTTGCATAAAGCGAACTAGCCATAAACATGGCAATACCAAATGTTAAAATTTTACTTTTCATATACATCCTTTTAATAAAATTTTAAAATTGTATCATTTGCTTATAAATATATATACAACAAATATGTATTTTAAGCATATTTTTGTTAAACTTAAAATAAAAATTAAGGCAGTATTTTGGGTTTTATATTAGATGGTATTGTGCAAGCTTTTGTTTTACTTTATAGTGGAAATGAAGAGACATATTCAGCTATAAATGCAACTATTATAACTTCTAGTATTTCTATAATTTTTTCCTTGCTTATTGGTATGCCAATAGGCTTTTGTTTGGGATTTTATAAATTTAAAGGTGCTAAAACTTTAAAACTTCTTAGTGATACAGCTCTAGCCATGCCAACAGTTGCTATTGGTCTTATCTTGTATGCTTTTATATCAAGTAGAGGACCTTTTGGTTTTATGGAGCTTTTATTTACACTAAAAGCTGTAATTTTAGGGCAAATTTTCTTATCTTTACCAATTATCATTTCGCTAACTGCAAGTGTTGTAGAAAATATGGATAAAAAGCATTTACTAACCATAAAAAGTTATCAATTAAGTTCGTTTAAGCAAGTTTTAACTGTGCTTTACGAACTTAGATACTCTTTGATGGTTGTAGTTGCTACTGCGTATGGTAGAATAGTGGCTGAAGTTGGTGTAGCTATGATGGTTGGTGGAAACATTAAATGGTTTACTAGAACTATAACAACAGCAGTTTCACTAGAGACAAACAAAGGCGAGTTTGCTATGGGAATAGCCCTTAGTATGGTTCTTATCGCTATGGCTTTTGGTGTAAATTTAGCCATACATGCTTTTAAAAGATTAGATAAATGATACTAAAAAATATAACTCAAATTTATAAAAATCAAAAAGTTTTAAATATTTCAAATTTAAATATAAATGAAAGCAAGATTACTGGACTTCTTGGTTCAAATGGAAGTGGTAAAAGCACACTTTTACGCATACTTTCACATATAGAAAAGCCATTTAGTGGCGAGATAAAAAGCAACCTTTATAAAAAAGATATATCCATTCTTTTACCAGAACCAATGCTTTTAAAAAGAAGTGTAAAACAAAATTTCATTTTTGCACTAAAAGCTTATGATGATATCAAAGATAGCTATGATGAGAGAATTTCTATGGCACTTTCTATGGTTGGACTTGATTCTAGTTTTTTAAACAAAAAACATTATGAGTTAAGCAGCGGACAGACAACAAGGCTTGCTTTTGCGATTCTCGTTGCTACAAGGCGTAAATTTATGCTTTTAGATGAGCCAACAAATAGTATAGATTTAATGTCATCAAAACTTTTTGCAAGAGCCATACAGACGCTAAATAAAGATTATGGATGTGGGTTTTTAATAGCAAGCCACGATGAAAAATGGCTTAGTGAAATTTGCGATGAAAATGTGTTTTTATATAAAGGAAGTGTTAGTAAATTTGAGCTTAAAAATATTTTTAATTGTGAAAATTCTCTTATAAATTTTGGTTCAAATTTAAATATAACTTTACCAGATGATTTTAAAAATGCTACAAAAGTCGCATTAGATCCTGCTAAAATAATCATAACTAAAGACGATTTGTCTTATGAGGGTTTTTTGCACTCGCTTTCTGTTATAAGCAATAAAAGATTTTTAATAAAGATAAAATTTGGAGATTATCTTTTAAAAACAGTTATAAAAATACAAGACTTTCCAAATTTAAAAGTTGGTGGTAAAATTAATTTTTATATAGATAAAAGTGGCTTTTTGGCACTAGAGTAAAGGAAAGTGATGAAAATAGCATTAAGTATTGCAGGATCTGATAGTGGTGGAGGGGCAGGTATTCAAGCTGATTTAAAAACCTTTGAAGAGCTTGGAGTTTTTGGAACGACTGTTATAACTGCAATTACGGCACAAAACACACTTGGTGTAAGTCATATTTATGAGGCAAGTTTGCAAAGCGTAGAAGAGCAGTTAAAAGCTGTTTTATCTGATTTAAGACCAAATGCCATAAAAACTGGAATGCTTTTTGATAGTAATATTATAAATTTAGTTTATGAGAGTTTAAAAAACCAAAATATCCCGCTTGTTTGTGATTGTGTAATGGTGGCAAAAGGTGGAGCGAAGCTTTTAAAAGACTATGCTATAAATGCGTTGATTTCTAAATTAATCCCAATTTGTGATCTAATCACACCAAATATCCCTGAGGCTGAAATTATTTCAAATTTTAAGATAACAGATGAAAAAGATATGATAAAAGCTGGGCTAAGTATCCAAAAAATGGGTGTTAAAAGCGTGTTGATGAAAGGCGGACATTTAAGTAGTAATAATGCTTTTGATATCTTGATAGATGAAGATAAAATTTATAAATTAACATCGCCAAGAATAGATACAAAAAATACTCATGGGACTGGTTGTACTTACTCAGCTGCCATAACTGCTGGTTTGGCGGATGGTTTAAATATGCTAAAAAGTGTCATTAGAGCAAAAGCTTTTGTGTATGAAGCTATAAAAAATGATTTGCATTTAGGTAGCGGACATGGGCCTACAAATCACTTTGCTTATGTTAAAAATAGACAAGATGATAGCGAAATAAAAGTTGAAAATTTATAAAGGATACAATCTTGATAATAAAAGAAGATAATAAAAAAGCCCGCAATGCACTTTTTATGAATATTACTCTTAGTATTGTTGGTTTAGTGGTTTTTGTATTGGAGTATGGAAACATAGGCTTATTTGTGCTTTTTGTTGGTTTAGTTGGTGTATTTTTTTGTGCTAAGAAAATGCTGTTTAGCAATAATTTTTTGAGAGTTGATGAAGATGGATTTTTTATAAAAAATGGCAAAAAAGAGCAGAAATTTAACTTCAAAGATATAGAAAAAATAGGCATAAAAACGATAGAAAAAAATAAAAATATACAGGTTTTAAATTTCGTTTTTAAGAAAAATTATAAGATAGAAGATAAATTTAGCTTTTTAAGATTTTATAATGACAAAGAAGCAACTTTACCAAATATATATGAAAAATCATTTTATGAGATTGAGAAAATTTTAAGAGACAAGTTTATAGAGTTTATTGCATAGATGTTTTAAGTTTTTTCATATTTTTATATTTAAACTCATTCCTTTATCATAATTTTCTAGTTTTATTTTAGGATTTGGCACTATAGTAGTATCTTTATGTGTTTGTAAATCTTTTAAAAATTCTTTACTTGCTTTATCTAACTCTTTAATTAATTTATCTATCTCTTGACCTATAACATCAGGATTTTTGCCATATTCTATGGCACTTTTTATTAGATCTTGTTTGATTTTATTTATACTATCTTTTCCTACAAAGTCTTGTAGGCTTTCACCACTTTGTATAAATTCATGAAATTTTCTTATTTTTTCTCTAGTTGATTTTGGTTCGTAATTATGAGTAGATTCATGTATAAATTTAAGAAAAAGTTCTGATGCTGATAGTTTATCTTTTGGTGTATTTGGCTCTAAATCCATTCCTATTATTTCTTTTATGTCACTTTTAATGCGATCGGCTACTTTTTGATCAGTAGTTTCAGGACCTTTTGCCCAATAAACTGGATTAAAAACAAAATCTCCTGCATATAATTCACCTTGCGATAGAACAATAATGTCTGTATTATAATTAGTAACTGGTTGTTCATCAGTTATTTTAACAGCTTTTCCAAATATTAAATCTTCACTTTGATATATATATTTTGGCATTTTTGCTAAGCTATTTTTATCATATAATTCATTTCCTGTTGTGCTAATATAATCTTGAAAAAAGCTCCATGCTTTTTTTGTAGCTTGTATAGGATCTAAATCAAATCCACCATCTTTAGCATATTCATCAATTTGCATTAAAGTTCCAATATGAACTTTTATATCTTTTGGTATTCCTGCTGCAACATTAAAGGCTTGTTCTAAAATGCCATTTAAATCTGTTTTAAAACCATATTTTGTGGTATAATATTCTATTTTTGTATCTGTAGAAACATTATTTGTGTTTGCAATATTGTTTACTCTATAAACTCTAGGATTTGGTATTCCATTTTTATATATTTGTGTGGTTAGAGAAATATCCATGGCTTAAACCTTAATAAATAAAAATTATTAAGGTTTGAGCAAATATTATTCCAAATTATTTTAAATATCTTGATAAGAAAATCATTGTAATTATATATTATTAATTTTGATTACATTTAAACTTCATACCTCTGCCCTGGTTTCATCTCTATGATTTCCCATGGAAGTCCTTGTATCATTAGTTCATCCATAAATGGTTTTGCATCAAATTCTTCCATATTAAACACGCCTTTACCACTCCATTTTTTTGTAGCTATCATTTTAGCTCCTATCATAGCAGGAACGCCAGTTGTATAGCTAACTCCTTGAGCTCCCGTTTGGGTATAGCACTCTTCGTGATCACAGACATTATAAATATAAACTTGTCTTTCTTTGCCATCTTTTATGCCACGAATTACGCAACCAATATTAGTTTTACCTTTTGTTCTTGCTCCTAGGTTTGCAGGATCTGGTAAAAGTGTCTTTAAAAATTGAATCGGAACTATTTTCATTCCATTGTGCTCAACTTCGTCAATTCTAAGCATTCCTACATTTTCAAGGCATTTCATATGTGTTAAATAACTCTGTGAAAATGTCATAAAAAAGCGAATTTGCTTAAGTCCTTTTATATTTTTGCTAAGGCTTTCTAGCTCTTCATGATAAAGCAAATAACTATCTTTTACGCCAACTTTAGGATAATCCCATTTAAACATTATCTCCATAGGTTTTGTCTCAATCCAACCTTTTTCTTTTTGCCAGTAGCGTCCGTTTGCTGAAACTTCGCGCAAATTTATCTCTGGATTAAAGTTTGTTGCAAATGCGTATCCATGGTCCCCTGCGTTGCAATCAAGTATATCTATGTAATTGATTTCATCAAAAAGATATTTCATCGCATAAGCACAAAAAACATTTGTTACGCCTGGATCAAAACCGCTTCCTAAAAGTCCCATAATGCCAGCTTTTTTAAACTCATCATTTTTCGCCCATTGTAGTTTATACTCAAATTTAGCTTCGTCTGGATGTTCATAGTTTGCTGTATCTATATAGTGAATTTTAGCCTTTATACACGCATCCATAAGTGTTAAATCTTGATATGGAAGTGCCACATTTAGCAAAATTTCAGCACCTGTTTTTTTGATGAGTTCTACAACAGCGTCTGTGTTGTCAGCGTCAATCCCAGCTGTATCTATCGTAACTCCTAAACGCTCTTTTATAAATTTAGCTATCTCATCGCACTTACTTTTTGTCCTACTAGCTAGAGTGATTTTAGTAAAAGTTTCTTTATTCATCGCAGCTTTTATTGTTGCAACTCTGCTAACTCCACCAGCTCCGATTATTAGTAAATTTGACATCTTAACTCCTTTAAATTTAAAAAGTATTGTAACAAATTTATATTAAAGCTTGGAAACTTTTTCAAACATTAATAGAAATTAATTATTTTAGTTTTTAAATTTGTATGAAAAATGGTGCAAATAATGCACCATAAAGCTAAATTTATTTTTCCCAAATCCCAGTTTTTATTTTTTCTTTTAAATTTGGGTATTTATTGATATTAAATTCTGGATTTTTACCAGCTTTTATTTGCTCTTCAAAATCTTTTAAAAGCAAAAATGCAGCCGGAGAAAGCAGTAAAATACTAACTAGGTTCGTAAACGCCATAATTCCCATGGAAGCATCAGCCATATTCCATACTAGTGGCAATTCTTGTATAGAACCAAAATAAACCATAGCTAAAACCATTATCCTAAATATAATCATAATAAACTTATTATTTTTTATGAACTGGACATTGCTTTCAGCATACGCATAATTTCCTACAATTGATGAAAAACAAAATAGAAGTATTATAATGGCTAAAAAAGAAGAACCATAGCTTCCTATCCCAGCTTCTAGTGCCATTTGTGTAAGCTCTGCTCCTGTTGCATCTGTTGTGCCATAAACGCCACTTAAAAGTATGATAAATGCTGTGCATGAACAAATTATTATAGTATCTACAAATACTCCAAGCATTTGTATCAACCCTTGATTTGCAGGGTGATAGGCATCACTTGCTGCTGCGGCATTTGGAACAGAGCCCATACCAGCTTCATTTGAAAAAAGACCTCTTTTGATTCCTTGCATCATAGAAACAGTAAATACGCCAATAGCTCCTCCGCTTGCAGCTTTAAAATTAAATGCTTCTGATATTATAAGATAGATAACTTTTGGAACCATAGTTATATTTGTTATAATCATATAAATAACTGCTAAAAGATATAAAATAGCCATTATAGGAACGATTTTCTCTGCAACTTTAGCAACTCTTTTTATTCCACCAAATATGATAGGTGCAACTATCAAAACTAATCCTATGCCAACATACTGCGCATTCCATCCCCATGCTTTATGCGTAGCTGCAACCATTGTATTTGATTGAACTGCATTAAAAACAAAGCCAAATGCTAAGATTAAACTTAGTGCAAATACAATACCAAGCCATTTTTGTCCAAGTCCAATTGTTATGTAATACGCTGGTCCACCACGGTAGCTACCATCTTTGTTTTGAACTTTATAAAGTTGACCTAGACTTGATTCTATAAATGCGGAGCTCATTCCGATTAACGCAGTTATCCACATCCAAAAAATAGCCCCAGGACCGCCTATGACTAAAGCTATGGCAACTCCTGCTATATTTCCAGTACCAACTCTACTAGCTAGTCCTGTGGCAAAGGCTTGAAATGGACTAATAGCATCATCTGATGCTCTTTTGCCAACTTTCATTCTAGTCATACTTTCTTTAAAATGTCGAAATTGAACAAATTTAGTTTTTAGTGTAAAATAAATTCCTGCTCCAAGCAAGACATATACAAGTATAGTCCATATATATGCATTTATTGTATCTACAACTACTTTAAGAATTTCAATCATAAGTCCCCTTAATAAGTTATATTTAAAACATAATTCTAATGAAATTATAATAAACATTTTATTTTATGTAGTATTTATAGTTTCAAATTTATAAATATTTAATTTTGTAAAAAAATATAATTATAAATATATTTAAATAATTAAGAGCTTAAAATATATAGTCAAAATAGTTTAATTTATAATATTATTGTATTTTGATTATCAATTTTTAAGGGCAATTTTAGTATTATAAAGATTATTAAAAATGAGGAAAATATGTTAAATTTACAAAAAATAAAACCACTTACTAAAAAATTTTTAGAAGATTCAAATTTTACTTGGCATACAGATTTGGACAATACGCCTTATATAAGCGATGAAATTTTAAAAGTTAGTCAGAGTGAGGCAAATGCTTACTATGAAGCTGCAAATGAGCTTTATGATATGTTTGTAACTGGTGCAGAACATGTCATAGAAAATAATCTTTTTCATGAGCTAGGAATTCCATTTAATCTTATAGATATCATAAAAGATAGCTGGAGCAATGATGTTCATTGGCATTTATATGGCAGATTTGACTTTGCTGGAGGACTTGATGGAAAGCCAATAAAACTACTAGAATTTAACGCAGATACTCCAACTTCACTTTTTGAAACTACTATTATTCAATGGGCAATGTTAAAATATAATGGTATGAATGAAATGGAGCAGTTTAACGACATTTATGAAGCTATAAAAGAAAATTTCAAAAGATTAATAACTCTTAGTGATGATACAAGCGAATTTAGCAAATACTATGATGGATGGAAAATACTTTTTAGCTCAATTGCTGGAAGTAATGAAGATGAGCAGACCGTGAAATTGTTACAAAATATGGCTGATGAGGCTGGATTTCATACTAAATTTGCTTATGTTGATGAGGTTGGATTTAGCGATGAAGAAGGCGTGTTTTTGGGAGATGAGGGGTTTGAGTATTGGTTTAAATTAATTCCTTGGGAAGAAATAGCGATAAATGAAGGAGAACTTGCCCTCATAATAAAAAATATTATAAAAAATCAAAAGGCTATTATATTAAATCCTGCTTATACTTTACTTTTTCAAAGTAAGGCTATGATGAAGATTTTATGGGATTTGTATCCTAATCACCCACTTTTACTTGAAACATCTTTTGAACCACTAAATGCGAAAAAACAAGTAGTAAAGCCATTTTTAGGTAGAGAAGGTGCAAATATAAGCATTTTAGATGAAAATGCTAAAGTTATAGAAAGCAAAGATGGGGATTATGCTAATCAAAACAAAATTTATCAAGAATTTTATGAGTTAAATAAAGATGAAAAAGGTCAAAACTATCAAGCCGGTGTATTTTTTGCTTACGAAGGGTGCGGACTTGGTTTTAGAAGAGGTGGTAATATCATAGATAATTACTCAAAATTTGTAGGACATTTTATAAAGGGGTAAAGATGAAGATAGTATGTTTAGACGCTGATACTCTTGGCGATATTGACTTGAGTAAATTTAATGATTTTGGTGAATTTGTTACATATGAAATAACGTCTGATACTCAAAGACTAGAAAGATTAAAAGATGCTGATATTGTTTTGACAAATAAAGTTATTATCGATAAATATATAATGGATAATACTAACTTAAAACTTATTTGTGTTACTGCAACCGGAACAAATAATATTGATATGGAGTATGCAAAAACTAAAGGTATAGCTGTAAAAAATGTAGCAGGATACTCTACAAATGCAGTCGTTCAACAAGTATTTGCTTCGCTTTTTTATCTAACAAATAAAATGAGATATTATGATGATTGGGTAAAATCAGGCGAATGGATAAAAAGCCCAATTTTTACAAATGTTTCTAAAAATGTTTATGAGATTAATCCAAAAAGATTTGGTGTTATAGGTCTTGGAACTATTGGTTTGCAAGTTGCTAGGATTGCAAAAGCTTTTGGTTGTGATGTTGTGTATTACTCAACTAGTGGCAAAAATAACTCTACTGAGTTTCCTAGTGTTAGTTTAGACGCACTTTTAAAAACTTGCGATATAGTTTCTATACATTGTGCATTAAATGATAAAACCAAAAATTTAATAGATACAAATGAGTTAAAAAAGTTAAAAGATGGTGCCATTATAATGAATTTTGGAAGAGGTGGTATTGTCAATGAAACAGCTTTATCTAAAATATTAGATGAAAGAGAAATTTATGCAGCACTAGATGTATTAGAAAAAGAACCTATGAGTGCAGATAGTCCATTAATGAAAGTAAAAAACAGAGATAGATTTGTGATAACTCCGCACATAGCTTGGGCTACTTATGATGCTAGAGTAAAACTTATGGATTTAGTTTATAAAAATATACAAGATTTTTTAAAGGCATAAAATAGCAAGCGAACATAGTTTTGATGTGAGTGCTAGTGTTGATATGATGGAAGTTAAAAATGCTATAGAGATATCTAAAAAAGAGATTGCTTCTAGATATGATTTTAAGGGAGTTGTAGCTGAGATAAATTTAAATGAAAAAGATAAAACTATAACTCTTTTAACATCAAGTGAGAATAAAATAGACGCTCTTAAAGATATTTTGATATCAAAACTCATAAAAAGAGATATATCATCAAGCGCATTAAAAGATGGAAAAAAAGAGAGTGCAAGTGGCTCAAATGTCCGTTTAGTTATGTCTATAAATGATACTATAGATCAAGAAAATGCTAAAAAAATTACAAAAATCATAAAAGATTCTAAGCTCAAAGTAAATTCATCTATAAGGGGTGATGAAATACGAGTTGTTGGGAAATCTATAGATGATTTACAAGAGTGTATAAGATTGATTCGCTCGTTAAATTTAGAACTTCCTGTGAGTTTTAAAAATCTTAAATAGCTTTAGTTTTATACTCTTATTAAAGATGTATTTTAGTTTAAATTTATAATAAAATATTAAAATGCATCTAAAATTATTTTAAAAATTTAGAAGGTAAAGAATGGGATTTATGAATATAGGTAAAGAGTTTGCTATAAATTATGCTCACAATAAAATGCAAAAAGCACTTTATAATGGGCTAAATATCGATATGTTAGACAAACCTTTGCAAAAAACTCCAAAAGAAAATATTAATTATATGCTTTATATGCATGTGCCGTTTTGTCATACATTTTGTCCATATTGCTCTTTTCACAAATATCACTATGATGAAGAAGCGTCAAAACAGTATTTTATAAATTTAAGAAAAGAGATGCAAGCTATAAAAGATAAAGGTTTTGATTTTAGCTCTTTATATGTTGGTGGCGGAACTACTCTTATAAATGAAGATGAGCTTTTAAAAACTCTTGAAATGGCAAAACAACTTTTTAACATAAAAACAGTTTCTTGCGAGAGTGATCCAAGCCATATTTCGCCACAAAGTTTGCAAAAATTTGTTGGTCTCATAGATAGACTTAGTGTTGGTGTGCAGAGTTTTGATAATGAAATATTGAAAAAAGTCGCAAGATATGAGAAATTTGGCTCAAAAGATGTTTTGATTGAAAAGCTAAATAAAGCAGTTGGAATTTTGCCAATTCTTAGCATAGATTTGATATTTAATCTACCTTTTCAAACTGAGGAAATTTTAAGAGAAGATATAAGAATTGTAAAAAGCATAAATCCAGAGCAATTTACATTTTACCCACTTATGAAATCGCCCCTTACTAGAGATTCCATCGCAAAAACGCTTGGTGTTAGCAATGAAGATAATGAATATAAGTTTTATAAGATTATTTGCGAGGAATTTAAAGATTTACACAAAAGCAATGCATGGGCATTTTCAAAACAAAAATATGATATGAATGATGAATATGTCGGTTCAAATCACGAGTATGTGGGCATTGGTAGCGGTGCTTTTAGTTTTTTAAACGGGGAACTTTTGATAAATGCTTTTGATTTAAATGATTATGGTAATTTTATAAACTCAAATACCCAGCCAGTTATAGCAAAATGCAGTTTTAATAAAAAATATAAGATAAGATATCTGTTTTTAACAGAGCTGTTTGATGGAAGTATAAATATAAGTAAATTTAACAAAGCAAACGATACTTTCTTAGCAAAAGAGCTTTTTATGGAGTTATTTCTTTTGAAACTTGTAAATGCTATATATGAAAAAGATGGAATGATTTATGTTACAGAATTTGGAAGTTATTTATGTTTAGTTTTAATGAAAGAATTTTATACCGGTATGGATAAAGTTAGAGCAACTTTTAAGGATAACAATAAAATAAAAAATGTAAAAACTCTAAGGATAATGGAACAAGTTGACGCTCCTATACAAAATGTCGCAAATGTTTAATGCGACATTTTTAGATCCAAGTTACAACTTCGTTTAGTTTTTTTCTTAGCTTTGGTTTATTGTTTGTTGGACTACCATATCCAAGAGAAATCAATAAAACAGTGTTAAAAGTATCATTAAATTTAAAAAACTCATTTGCTTTTTTAGCATCAAATCCGCCTATAATGCAACTTTGAACGCCTTTAGAATAAGCGATATTTACTAGATTTGCACAAGCTAAATAACATTGAAGTGCACAGTAGTGATTTATTTCTTCTTTACTCATAGTATTAAATCTTTTTCCAAAAATATCCAAAACTTTTTTAAATTTCTCTTTATCTTGTTGTTTTCTAGCTATTATATTTTGCAAATACTCATCTTTTTCTTGAATATCGTTTCTTGAAACTATTGCAATGATATGTGAACAATTTTTCACATGCTCTTGATCTTTTGCGATTTTTCCTAGCTCAAGTATATCATCTTTTTTGCTAACTACAATAAAATGCCATGGCTCTAAACCAAGAGAGCTTGGAGATAGTCTTGTAAGATCTAAAATTTCGTTTATTAGCTGATCGTCTATTTTTCTTTTTTCAAAAACTCTACAAGAATATCTTTGTTGAATGATTTCATCTATAGTCATTTAATATCCTTTTTTATTATTATTTCTGTAATTGTATCATAAAGTAAACAATAAAAAGAAGCCATTTTATACTAAATTGAGCAAATTTTATGTAAAATAAACAACATTATCTATTTAGGAAAGTTATATGCTTGGAATGAGTTTTTCTGAAATTTTAGTTATAGCTTTGATTGCTATTTTGGTTTTAGGACCAGATAAATTACCAAAAGCAATGGTAGAGATAGCTAAATTTTTAAAATTTTTTAAAAAGAGTATAAATGATGCAAAAGCTAGTTTTGATCAAGAAATTAAGATAGCTGAGTTAAAAGCTGATGCACAAAAATACAAAGACAGCTTAAATGATGCAAAAAACAAAGTTAGAAAAAAACTTACATTTGAAGAATTAGAAGAGTTGAAAAACGGCGTAAAAGATATATCTGATGAATTTAACAGTGCTAAAAATATAATAAGTGAAAATGTTGCAAATTTATCAAATTTACAAGAAAATACTACAAATTTAAAACCACAAGATAAAAAAGAGGATTAAGTATGTTTGAAGATCTTAAACCTCATTTAATAGAACTTAGAAAAAGATTGTTTATAAGTTGTGCATCCATTTTTATAATGTTTTTTGTATGTTTTTCTTTTTGGAATCCAATCCTTTCTTGGATGACTACGCCATTAGTTAAAATTTTGCCACAAGGCAGTGATATTATATTTACTCAGGTTCAAGAGCCATTTTTTACAGCTATGAAAGTTTCATTTTTTGCAGGACTTGTAGTTTCTATGCCTATAATTTTCTGGCAATTTTGGCTTTTTGTATCTCCTGGTCTTTATGATAATGAGAAAAAATATGTTTTGCCATTTGTTTTGTTTGCTACATTTTTCTTTATAGCAGGAGCTAGTTTTTGTTACTATGTGGTAATACCGATAGGATTTAAATTTCTTATAAATTTTGGTGGACAACTTTTTACGGCACTTCCTAGCATTGGTGAATATGTAGGATTTTTTACAAAACTAATTGTTGCATTTGGGATATCTTTTGAACTGCCTGTTGTTACATTTTTCTTAGCAAAAATTGGTCTTGTTGATTATAAAACTTTGCTTGGATTTTTTAGATATGCAATTATTATAATATTTGTTTTTGCAGCTATTGTTACACCGCCTGATGTTATAAGCCAAATTCTTATGGCATTACCTCTTGTTTTACTTTATGCTCTTTCTATACTTGTTGTAAAATGGACATGTAAAACTACTGAAAACGAGATTGCTGATGATGAACAAAAAGATGGTGAAAATTTAGATGATTGATTTAGTAAAAACATCTAGTTATGATTATTTCTTGCCACAAGAGTTAATAGCAAAAGAGCCAGTTTTGCCAAGAGAAAATGCAAAAATGCTTGTTTATGATAGAAAAAAAGACACTATTTTACATAAACATGTGAGAGATTTGCCAGAAATTTTGCCAGAGTGCTCTATTGTTTTTAATGATACAAAAGTTATAAAAGCAAGGGCTTATGGTATAAAAAGTAGTGGCGGAAAAGTAGAAATACTTCTTAATGCACCACTTATAAATGGAAATTTTGGTGCGTATATCAAAGGTAGGGTAAAAGTTGGTAGCGAGATTGCATTAAGTGATAGCTTTAAATTTATAGTTAAATCACTTTTTGATGATGGTTTGAGAGAAGTTGAGTTTTATTTGAAAGATAAAAAGTTAAATACAACTGAAGTTTTTGATGAGATGGAGCGTATAGGACACGTGCCTATTCCACCATATATCAAAAGAGATGATAATAAAAATGATGAAATTTGGTATCAAAGTATTTTTGCAAAATACCAAGGTGCTGTTGCTGCTCCAACCGCATCTTTGCATTTTAGTAGTGAGCTTGTTGATAAGCTTAAAACAGATCATGATATTTACACACTTACTTTACATGTTGGAGCAGGAACTTTTAAGAGTATAGAAAGCGAGGATATAACAAAACATAAAATGCACGAAGAGTGGTATCATCTTCCGCAAAATACTATAAATTTGATAAACTCAACGGATAAAATTTTAGGCATTGGAACAACTGTTACTAGGGTGATTGAGGATTTTGCTAGAAATGGTAGGAGTAATGGTGTTTGTGAGTTATTTTTAAATCCTTTTAATAAACCAATTAGGCAAAATTATCTTCTTACAAATTTCCATCTTCCAAAATCAACTTTAATAATGCTAGTTTGTAGTTTTATAGGTTTTGAAAAAACTATGGAAATTTATGATATAGCCATAAAAAATAATTATAGATTTTATTCTTATGGCGATTGTATGTTAGTTTTATAGGAGTAAGTAAGATGCGTTATGTATTTGTATTATTTGCAAGTTTTGTTATGCTTTTTAGTGAAGAAAATGTATATTTGCAAATCACAGATAATTATATAGATATTTTTTATCTAGTTTTTATGGCATTTTGCTTCATTATCCTTGTAGTTATGGTTAAATTTTTAAAAAATGAATTTAAAAAAATAAATGATATTAAAGCAGAGAATAAAACAAATTCTGGCATAAAAAATGAGAATTTTTTAGCATCTAATAATGAAAATATTTTTAATTTAAATTTTAAAGAAAGAAAATATGCGATAAATAAAGCGGTATCAAACATAAATATCTTCTCAAGATTAAGTCATGCTTCTAAGGCTATTTTTGATAGTTCTTTTAAAAATAAATCTGTTGTAATCTTTGATTTTGATGATAGCCTTGATAGAAAATACAATGTTAATTCGCAGCATTTTATACAATGTCTTGTATCTTGCATAAAGTTTTTTTTACAAGAATTTAAAGAAAATACAATAATTGTAGAGTTTTTTCCTATAAGTCAAGGAGTTAATGCTGTAAATTTTGAGCTAAAGGTATCTTCAAATTCTATTTTAGATATTGATTTGTATGAAAAATTAAAAGTTATTATTCACAAAAAAAATATGCTAAACATTGGTAGATTTAAAACTATTTATGAAATGAATAAATATATAGATCAGTTAGGCTGGAGTGTTAAATGTGAAAATGTAAATAATTTTGGTATATGTTTTAATGGGTTTTTAAAACTAGGATATAACGATGATGATACAAATAAAACTTATAGTGATAAATTTAAAAATTTAAGCTCTGTCTTGTTATGTAATAATTTAGCATTAAAAAATATTATCATAAAACAAGTAGAAAAATTTCATATAGATATTAAGCCTTGCGAGAATTGGGAAATTTTAAACGAGCATATAAAAAGTAGGATATATTTGCCTTCTATAGTTTTTATTTATATTGATGATTATAACGGCATTAGCGATGAAATGTATCAAAGTTTGCAAGAAAATAAAAAGAAAAAGAATTTTGTCATTGTATTTTTCATAGGTAATAGAAATCAGATAAGTTGCGATTTGAAAATAGGTGATTTTTTTATAACTTCTCCATATACAATAAGTACTTTAAAAAATGTTTTAGATTTATCTTACGGGGGGGGGCGGAAAACATTAACAAAAACGAAAATTCTTCTATAGATTTTATAGAATATAAAATTTAGAATTTTAAAAGTTTTAATGTTTGAAGATGCTATAAATTTAGAATATCTTGTTATTTTTATGCCAAAATTTCTTTTCTATTTTTTTAACTAATCTTATTTTGACCCATTATTTATTGCCACTTAGGTTGTTTCCTTTTTTTGTATATGAAAATTTGCATTGAGCGTTAGAAGAAGTTGATTTGATTAGGATAAATTTTGGCTTCTTTTGTCCTAGTTTTCGATATCTTTATTTTTAAGTTCTGGTTAAAAAACTACCAAAATTTTCATTTGTATAAATATGTAGTTATTTTATATAGTATAGTTTTATTAAGCTTTTTATGTATTATTATAGTTTAATATTATATTTAGTATAATTCATACTTTAAAAACTGAAGGACAATATCGTGAATGATGCAAAGATTACAGATGAAGATGAGATAGATTTAGTAGAGCTTTTTAAGACATTATGGGGATATAAGTTTATAATACTTGGAGTAACTTTACTTTTTGGAATTTTGGGATTTTTATATGCGTTTGTTTTAGCAACTCCAAAATACCAAGTAAGCGCTATTTTTGAGAATGGATATATCAAAACTTCTATAAATGATAAAACTTCTATAAATGATAAAACTTCTATAATTAATGGATTAAAATTTCAATACATTGATAAATTAAAAGACAAAAGTGGGCTTGATTTTAGTTTTGGTAAAATTGAGGATATAAAAAATGGTAATAATTTTAAAATAGACATTTTGGCAAATAGCAATGAAATAGGTATTTCTAATATGAAAGAGGTTTTAGAAAATTTACAAAAAAATGATCAAAAATTTTTAGATAACTATATAGAGAAAACTAAAAAGAAGATAGAATTAAATGATGAAAAAATTTCTATTTTAAATGCAAGGAAAGTTTCTATAGAAGAAAACATAAGTTCTATTAAATCAGCAATTGCTAATTTTAATAATCGAATTTTTGATTTATCAAAAAATAATAATTCAAATATTGATATAAACTCAAAATTTGAATTTAGCAGGTTGATTGAGGTTAAAAATTCAATCAATCAAGAACTTTCTATTTTAAATAAAAACTTAACAGAACTAACAGCTGAAATCTTTAATACTCAAAGTATGCAAATAGAATTAAAAAATCAAATGCTACCTGCAAATATGCATAAAACAAGCTTTATTGGAGATATATTAATATATGAAAATCCAGTTAAGCCAAAAAAAGCTTTGATTTTAGCCATAGCAATTTTTGCGGGATTTTTTATAGCTATTTTTGGAGTGCTAGTTTTTGATGCGGTTAAGAGATATAATAAAAATTAAGGTATAGATATGAAAGGTATAATTTTAGCTGGCGGAAGCGGAACTAGGCTTTATCCTATAACAAAAGGAGTTAGTAAACAACTTTTGCCGATATATAATAAGCCTATGGTTTATTATCCATTATCTGTTTTAATGCTTGCGGGCATAAAAGAAATTTTAATCATAACAACTCCAGAGGATCAAAAAAATTTTATAAATTTATTAGGCAATGGAAGTGATTTAGGCATAAAACTAGAATATATAATACAGCCTAGTCCAGATGGTTTGGCGCAAGCTTTTATACTAGGTAAAGAATTTTTAAATGGTGATGATGCTTGTTTGATACTTGGTGATAATATCTTTTATGGTCATGGATTTACAAATTTATTACAAAATAGTATAAAAAATGCAAAAAAAGAAGATAAAGCTACTGTTTTTGGATACTATGTAAAAGACCCTGAGCGTTATGGTGTGGCTGAGTTTGATAATAATGGAAATGTCATAAGTATAGAAGAAAAACCAGCTAACCCAAAGTCAAATTATGCCATAGTTGGGTTGTATTTTTACCCTAAGGATGTTGTTAAAAAAGTTTTAGATGTAAAACCTAGTGGTAGAGGCGAACTTGAAATAACCACTCTAAATCAAATTTATCTTAAAGAAAATAGACTTAAATTAGAACTTATGGGAAGAGGTTACGCATGGTTTGATACTGGAACTCACGATAGCTTGATAGAATCAAGTCAGTTTATACAAACTGTAGAAAAAAGACAATCTTTAAAGATAGCCTGTTTAGAGGAAATAGCTTATAAATTTGGTTATATAAATAGAGAAGAACTTTTAAAACTAGCTGAGCCTCTTAAAAAAAATGAATATGGGCGGTATCTTATAAATTTAGCAAAAGGTAAAAATATATGAAATTTATAAGAACGGCTATAGAAGATGTAGTAATTTGTGAGCCTACTATACATGGTGATAGTAGAGGGTATTTTTGTGAGACATTTAGACTTGATTTGCTAGAAAATTTTTTAGGTAAAAAAATAAATTTTGTGCAAGATAATGAGTCAAAATCATCAAAGTATGTTTTTCGTGGATTTCATTTTCAAATTCCACCATTTGCTCAAACAAAACTAGTTAGAGTTATAAAAGGAAAAGTTTTAGATATAGCAGTAGATATCAGAAAAAATTCTCCTACTTATGGCAAATATGTTTGTGTCATGCTTTCTGAAGAAAATAAAAAACAAATTTTTATACCCATAGGTTTTGCTCATGGATTTATAGTATTAGAAGATGATACAATATTTTCATATAAAGTAGATAATTATTATAGTAAAGAGTGTGATAGAGGTATATACTTTGCTGATAAAGCTTTGGATATAGATTTTGGTGTGGATTTAAATAAACTTATTTTATCAGATAAAGACACAAAGCAGCCGTTACTATCAGATATAGAAGAATATTTTACATATGGTGTAAATTATTATGAATGAGTTTAATGTGTTAGTAACTGGTGCTAATGGACAACTTGGTAGTGAGATACATGCTCTTTCTAGTCATTATGTTTATAAATTTTATTTTACAGATAAAAGTAAGCTTGACATAACCAATATGGAAAGTATTAAAGAGTATATGCAAAATAAAAATATAAATGTGATTATAAATTGTGCTGCTTATACTGCTGTGGATAATGCAGAAAGTAATCAAGAACTTGCATTTAAAATAAATACTGAGGGTGTTAGAAATTTAGCTTTAATATCAAAAGAAAATGGTATTAAATTAATTCATATTTCAACAGATTATGTTTTTGATGGCAAAAATTTTAAGCCATATATAGAAACAGATATAGCTTCACCACAAAATATATATGGCAAAAGCAAACTAGATGGCGAAAAAGAGATGATTAGTATCAATCCAAAAAACTCTATAATCATTAGAACATCTTGGGTTTATGGTTATTATGGTAAAAATTTTGTTAAAACTATGCTAAAAATTGGAAAAGAAAGAGATAGTTTAGGTGTAGTGTTTGATCAAATAGGAACGCCTACTTATTCAAAAGATTTGGCAAAAACTATATTAGATATTTTGCCTTTTATAAAAAATGAAAATGCAGAGATTTACAACTACTCAAATGATGGTGTTGCTTCTTGGTATGATTTTGCAAAAGAGATAATGTGTATGGCAAAACTAAAATGTGATATAATCTCAATAGAGACAAAAGATTATCCGACTTTGGCTAAAAGACCATATTTTTCTCTATTAAATAAAACAAAAATAAAAAAAGAATTTGGTTTAAAAATTCCATACTGGAAAGATTCTTTAGATGACTGCTTAGCAAGACTAGGAGAGAGAAGATAATGAAAACAAAAAATATCCTTGTAACTGGATGTGCTGGATTTATAGGTTCAAATTTTGTGCCATATTTTTTAAATAAATACAAAAACTATAATATTATAAATTTGGATTTACTTACTTATGCTGGAAATTTAGAAAACTTAAAAGAAATAGAAAATAATCCAAGATATAAATTTATAAAAGGTAATATTTGTAACAGAGAGTTGATAGAATATATATTTAAAGAGTATGATATTGAAGGTGTTATACACTTTGCTGCTGAGTCACATGTAGATAATTCTATAAAAAATCCAGGAATTTTTATAGAAACAAATATAAATGGCACTTACACACTTTTGGATGTGGCTAAAAAATATTGGATGATTAAACCTTTTGTGTATAAAAATGAATATAAAGTATGTAGATTTCATCATATATCTACTGATGAGGTTTATGGAACCTTGGGAGAAATTGGACTATTTAGCGAAACCACGCCGTATGCACCAAATTCGCCGTATTCAGCTAGTAAAGCAAGTGGTGATATGATAGTAAGAAGTTATATTGAAACTTATGGTTTAGATGCAGTTATAACTAACTGCTCTAACAACTATGGTCCAAAACAACACGATGAAAAACTAATACCGACAATTATAAGAAATGCCATAAAGGGAAATAAAATCCCAATCTATGGAGATGGCAAAAACATACGCGACTGGTTATATGTGCTAGATCATTGCAAAGGGATAGACCTTGTTTTTCATAAAGGAAAAAAAGGTGAAACATATAATATAGGCGGAAGAAATGAGAGAACAAATTTACAAATAGTTGAAGCAATTTGTAAAATTTTAGATGAAAAAATTCCAACTTCTAAAAATGGTTTAAATATAAAAAGTTACAGTGAGTTACTAACTTTTGTAGAAGATAGAGCCGGACATGACAGAAGATATGCTATAGATGCTACTAAGATAGAGACTGAACTAGGTTGGACGGCTGATGAAAATTTTGACAGCGGGATTGTAAAAACTGTTGAATGGTATTTGGAAAGATATGGGATGAAAAATGAATAGTTCGAGTTATAGGATTATAGATTTTAATACTTTTGGCGATGAAAGAGGCTCCCTTATAGCATTAGAAGGTGTATATGATATTCCTTTTGATATTAAAAGAGTTTATTATATTTTTGATACAAAGGAAGGTGTTGAGAGAGGTTTTCATGCTCATATAAATTTAAAACAAATTTGCATAGCTGTAAAAGGCAGTTGTGTTTTTGTGCTAGATAATGGAAAAACAAGAGAAGAGATAAAGCTTGATAACCCAAACAAGGGTTTGTTTATAGAGGGTCTTATTTGGAGAGAAATGAAAGATTTCAGTTCCGATTGTGTTTTGGTTGTGATAGCAAGTGAGCATTATTATGAGAGTGACTATATAAGGGATTATGATAATTTTTTAGAAATTACTAAAAAATCAAAATGACTATTTTCATGTTATATGTTTTTATTTTAAATAAGGCTTGGTAATGAAGATTTGTATTGCTGGAAAAAATAATATCGCGGTTGAAATTTTATTTTATTTGCTTAGTTGTAATGTAAAAAAAGAGAATATTTGCATAATACCAAATCAAACAGATATTGGACAAGATAATTGGCAGAAATCATTATTAAAACAAGCTAATGAAAAAAACATAGAAGTTGTAACATTAGACAAAATTTATGATATTGAAAATTTACTATTTTTATCTTTGGAATTTGATAGAATAGTTGTTCCAAGTAAATTTAAATCAAATAAGCTATTTAATATTCATTTTTCCTTATTGCCAAAATACAAAGGTATGTTTACTTCTGTTATGCCTATTTTAAATAATGAAAAATCTACAGGAGTTACATTTCATAAAATAGATAAAGGAATAGATACTGGAGATATAATTGCTCAAAAAGAATTTACAATAGATTTTATGGACAACGCAAGAGATGTTTATCATAAATGTACCAGAAATGGCATAGCATTGGTAAAGCAGTGTTTAGACGATTTAATGAGTGGTAAATTTATGGAAACAAAAAAACAAAATCATATAAAATCTTCATATTTTTCTAAAAGTTCTATTGATTTCAAAAATTTAAATGTGGATTTAAATCAAACGGCAATAAATATTCATAATCAAATAAGAGCTTTTAATTTTAGAGAATATCAGGTTCCAAAAGTTTTTAGCACAGACATCATATCTAGTAAAATTCTAAACATAAACTCAAATAAAAAGCCAGGTACAATTTTATATAAAAATGATATATGTTTTGTAATAAGTACTATTGATAAAGATATTGTGTTATATAAAGATAGGGTAAAAGATTTATTTGTAGCTTGTGAAAATGGCTATAATCAAATAGTAGATAGATTATTACAAATTCCAAAAATCATTAATATCCAAAATAAGAATGGATGGACACCTCTAATAGTTGCTATATATAATAACAAAAAGGATATTGTTAAAACTTTATTATTAAATGGTGCTGATTTAAGTATTTGTAACTTTAAAGGAACAACACCTTTAATGTATGCAAGAAGTGCTTATTCGGAGCACAAAGATTCTGAAATTTTGCAATTATTGTTAAAGCTGGGTGTGGATATACATCAAAAAGATTATTCAAACAAAAGTGTTTTGGACTATTGTATAGAAAATAATGAAATTGAAGTATTAAATATTATCAAGGGAGAAAATTTTTGATTTCGTTTTTAGATTTAAAAGCTATAAATGCTCAGTATAGAGATGAGTTGGTAAAAGTTTGTGAAAATGTGATAGATAGTGGCTGGTATATACACGGCAAACATTGTTCTGAATTTGAAGAGAATTTTGCTAAGTATTGTGGTACTAAATTTTGTATTGGTGTTGCAAATGGATTAGAGGCACTTATTTTGATAATGAGAGCTTATAAAGAGCTTGGTGTGTTTAATGATGGGGATGAGATTATAGTTCCTTCAAATACATACATAGCATCCATACTTGCTATATCTGAAAATAATTTAGTGCCAGTATTAGTTGAGCCAGATATAAATACATACCTTATAGATCCCAATAAAATAGAAGAAAAAATTACAAAAAAAACAAAAGCTATTTTACCTGTTCACCTTTATGGACAAGTTTGTGAAATGGATAAGATAAATGAAATAGCTAAAAAATATAATTTAAAAGTTATTGAAGATTCAGCTCAATCACACGGGGCTTTTTATAAAAACAAAAAAAGCGGGAATTTAGGTGATGCAAGCGGATTTAGTTTTTATCCAGGTAAAAATTTAGGGGCTTTAGGTGATGCTGGAGCAGTAACTACAAATGATGAGGATTTAGCTAATACTGTTAGAGCTTTAGGAAACTATGGAAGCCATAAAAAATATAAAAATTTATATAAAGGTATCAATAGCAGGTTAGATGAAATTCAAGCAGCTATGCTTAATGTTAAATTGAAATATCTTGATGATGAGATAGAAAAGCGAAGAGAGATTGCTAAATTTTATTTGAATAATATCAAAAATGAAAATTTTATCATGCCTTATGTTAGGACTGAAAATGGTCATGTTTGGCATCTTTTTGTATTAAGGACTTCAAAAAGAGATGAGTTACAAAAATATTTAGCTGATAGCGGAGTCCAAACTTTGATACACTATCCAATTCCATCCCATAAACAAAATGCATATAAAGAATGGAATAAACTATCATATCCTATAAGCGAAAAAATTCATAATGAAGTATTAAGTTTGCCTATCAGCGGTGTTCAAAACATAGAAGATACTAAGAAGATAGTTAAAATAATAAATGACTTTAATTAAAACATCATTTCTTTCAGCCATTGCAACTATTGTCCAAGTTTTAAGCGGATTTGTAGTAACAAAAATAATAGCTGTTTATATAGGTTCTTCCGGTCTAGCTCTCATAGGACAATTACAAAATTTTATAAATTTAGTATTGTTGGTGTCTGGTGATTTTTTCAAAACAGCTGTTACAAAATATACAGCTGAGCTTAAAGACGACGAAGTAAAAAAATATGGATTTTGGTCAACTGCTACGAAAATAGCAAGCATATTATATATAGGTATATTTATTTTTCTATTTTTCTTTTCTAATCAAATTTCTGCTTATTTACTATCTAGTAGTAGATATGGCTATATATTTAAAATACTAGCTTTTAGTATCCCGTTTTTTATATTAAATGGTTATTTATTAGCAATTTTAAATGGACAAAGACAGATAAAGCAATATATCACCCTATCTATATCTCTAAATATAGTTTCCCTTGTTTTAGTAAGTTTTTTAAGTATAGTTTTTGCAATAGATGGCGCTTTAATAGCCTATGTTACTAATCAATCAGTAGTTTTATTAATAACACTTTTTTATCTTAGAAAAGAAGTTTGGTTAAAATTAAAAAATTTTTCATATAAACCAAAGCTAGAAAATATTAAAAAACTTTTTGAAATGAGTGCTATATCGTTTTCAGCAGTTATATCATCAAATATTTCCTTATTGTATATCAGAAACTATATTTCAAACACATTGTCTTTAGAAGATGCTGGATATTGGCAAGGTATTTGGATAATTTCTAATGTTTCACTATCGCTTATTACAACTTCGTTAGTAACTTATCTTTTGCCAACATTATCTAGTATAAAAGAAAAATATTTAATGACGAAAGAGTTAAAAAAGACTATTTATTTAGTATTTCCAATAGCAAGCGTCATATCTGTAGCTTTATATCTACTTAGATATTTTATTATAGATATATTATATACAAAAGATTTTTCGCCTATGGGTGAGCTTTTTTTGTGGCAAATGGTTGGAAATGTTATAAAAGCTTGTTCTTGGGTGCTTGGCTATGTGCTTGTTGCAAAAGCTATGGTTAAATACTTTGTGTTGACTGAATTTATTTTTGCTTCAACAATGGTTTTATTGAGTGTTTATTTTATAAATCATTTTGCACTTGTTGGTGTAACATATGCTTATGCAATAAATACTTTTTTATACCTTATTGCAGTTACGATTATTTATAAATTTAAAGTAAAGGAAAAATATGTCTAATAAAGTTTCTATTTTATTATTAACTTACAATGGAGAAAAATATTTAAAAGAAACCATAGATTCTTGTCTTAACCAAACGCATAGTAATATAGAAGTATGTGTTATTGATGACTGCTCAACTGACAAAACAATAGAAATACTTAAATCATATGGAGATAAAATCAAAGTAATTTATAACAAAACCAATCAAGGCATATCAGCTAATCTAAATAAACTAGGCTTAAATGTAGAGAGTGATTATATAGTATGGTTAGGTCACGATGATAAACTTGCCCCAAATCATGTAGAACTTATGCTCAGTGAGTTTGAAGAAGATACAGCTTTGGTGTTTTGCAATGCTATAATTATTGATGAAAACAATAATGAAAAGAGTATTATGAAAAATGATAATGAAATGTTTCAAAAGCTTAAAAATCCAATGTTTGAGCTTTCTTTAGATAACTTTTTAAATGCCATAGGGCAAATGATAAAAGTTAATGCTTTTAAAAAAGTTAATGGATGGAATACGGATTATAAAAATTATGGTGATTGGTTTTTTTATATAAAAA
Source organism: Campylobacter sputorum (assembly GCF_002220775.1). Taxonomy (NCBI): domain Bacteria; kingdom Pseudomonadati; phylum Campylobacterota; class Epsilonproteobacteria; order Campylobacterales; family Campylobacteraceae; genus Campylobacter; species Campylobacter sputorum. The sequence continues at coordinate 1,338,941 of NZ_CP019685.1, read as the reverse complement.
TTCTAAGTGTTGGCAAAATAAAATATACCACAAAAGTAAAATCATACTATAGAGTGCATAAAACTAATATTTCAAATATATTAAGAACAAAAAAAGTCAGAGGTTCTGTTGAAGAATGGGCAAAACAAGCTAGAAAATTTGCACACGAACAGTATAATAATTCTTTAATAGAAAATATTATATACCACTATAATTTGATAAAAATTGATACAAAAATATTAATTAAAAAAATTTTGGGAGTATAAAAGTAAATGAAACCAAATATTATAGAACTTGTAGTGGATAAAAATAGATGCATAGGTTGTGGAACTTGTGTTGCCATTTGTCCTGCTAACGTACTTCATATAGGTTTTGATAAATCAGGGCTTTATCAAGTTTTTGAAACTAATGGCTGTCTAGAGAAATGCTCTTTATGCATTGATATATGTCCTTTTATAAAAACAAATAAAAACGAAATGGAAATTGCAAAAAACATATATAAAAAGCAAGATAAAATCAATTTTCATAAAAACTTAGGTTATTTTATAGACACTTACGAAATACATAAAAAAGATATAAACGATAGATTGAAATCTGCATCTGGTGGAGCAGGACACGCTTTATTAGAAAATTTACTTGATAAAAATATTGTAGATTTAATTATTAGCATTGAATCAAACAATGATGTTGATAAACTTTTTAAATTTACTGTTTTTAAAAATTCGCAAGAGTTGAAAAATACAAAAGGTTCGGTGTATTATCCAGTTGAAATGTCTGAGGTTTTAGACTATGTTTTAAAAAACGATAAAACCTGTGCCATTACTGCTCTTCCTTGTTTTACAAAGGCTATTAGATTAGCTCAAGAAAAAAATCATAGGCTAAGAAAAAGAATAAAATTTATTATTGGTTTGGTTTGTGGGCAAATGAAGACAAAAGAATTTACTCATACATTAGCTAAAAATATTATTGGAACTGATAGGTTGGAATCTGTTCGTTTTCGTGTAAAACAAGAAAACGAACCAGCTGTAAATTTTGCTTTTGAGTTTATAGAGAAAAAAAATAGCAAAAAAGCCATTGTTAAATGGTTAGATTATAGCGGACCTTGGGTTTTATGGAGCAGTAGAGCATTTACACCAAATGCTTGTAATAATTGCATTGATACATTTAATTTGTGTGCCGATATAGTTCTTATGGATGCGTGGTTACCTGAATATATAAAAGATTACAGAGGGCATACTTTGGTTATTGTTAGGGCAAAAGAGATAAAAAATATCTTAGAAAATATGCAAGGTATAGAAATAAAAAAAATAAATCATAAAAAAGTATTTTTATCTCAAAAGGCTGTTGTTGAAAATAAAAAATTATTCTTTTACGGAAGCAAAAATTTATTTGTTAGTATGATAAAAAACATCAAATTACAAATACAAAAACTCTCAAACGAAGATTATGAAAAAAATATAAATGAACTAAAACTACTTTTATTGAAATTAAAAAAAATAGAAAAAACTTATAAAATCATAAGTTTGCCTAAAAGGGCTATTTTAAAACTAGGAAGAAGACTAAAAGGTATATAAAATGAAAATAGGAATTTTAACTTTGCCAATAGCAGAAAATTATGGAGGTATTTTACAAGCTATAGCATTATATAGATTGTTGTATGAAGCTGGACATAATGTAGTGCTTATATATAAAGAAGATACTGATTTTTTATGGAAAAAAATCTTAAAAATTATACTTAAAAAAATTCCATTTTGCGATATTAAAAACCTAAAAGAAAAATGCTATAACGAACAAGAAAGACAAAAGCGAAAATTATTTCATAGAGTTTTTATAGAGCAAGAAATTTTTAATATAAGTAGAGTTTTATACACAAAAAAAGAATTGGAAAATTTTGCATTACAAGAACAATTTGATGCAGTAATTGTTGGAAGCGACCAAGTTTGGAGAGGTTTGTATATAACAAATTGGAAATATAATAAAAGTTATTTTTTGGATTTTGTAGATAGTAAAAATACAAAAAAAATAGCATATGGTGCTTCTTTTGGAACAGATTATTGGGATGGAAAAAAAGATAAAGCTATATCAAAACTTTTACAAGATTTTATAGCGGTTTCAGTTAGGGAGATTTCTGGTATAGAAATATGTAAAAATACTTTTGGGTATGACAAAGCAGTGCATGTGCTTGATCCAACTATGCTTATGAGTAAAGATTTTTATATAAAAGAATTGATTGAAAAATACAATCCAAACAAATTTCAAAAAGGCGGACTCTTAACTTATATTCTTGATGAAAGCGTAGAAAAATATGAAATTGTCAGCTTTATAAAAGAAATTTTACAAAACAATAAAATTCATCATATTAAAGCTTTTAACGAAAATCAAACAACATATAGTGTGCCAGAATGGCTAAGTTTTTTTTATAATGCTGATTTTATAATAACTGATTCTTTTCATGGATGTGTTTTTTCTATAATTTTCGAAAAAGATTTTATAGCAATTGCTAATCAAGCTAGAGGTTTAGGAAGATTTAAATCTCTTTTGGAAATATTTGATTTGCAAGACAGATTGATTTTTGATGCAGATGATTTAAAAAATAAAAATATAGTTATAAACAAAATAGATTATACTAGAATAAACAAAATTTTAGAAAAAGAAAGAAAAAAGTCTTTAAATTTTTTGTTTGATTCCTTGTTGGCAAATAAAGGAATATAACAAAAATGATAAAAAAAATAGCAAATAGTACTTTTATATATATAGTTTTATTTTTATATGTATATGGAATACAATATATTTTTATTCCTTTTAGCACAAGAGCTTTATTAGGTATTTTTGGTTTTTTTATATTTTTTTTATATTTTTTTAAAGTAAAAAAGAAGTTCATGGTAAATAAAGACTTGCTTACAGTTTTTATTTTTCTACTTTTTATAAGCTTAAGTTCTTTTGCTAGTATGACATATAATAATACAAATGATATTGAATTTGTTAGGTATTCTATTTCTATGATAGTAAATATGTTTGCTAGTTATTTTTTTATAAAAATACTGAAAAAATTAGATTATAAATTAAATTTTAAGACAATATCGACGCTATTAATTAACATCATATTGATTCAAACCTTAATAGCATTAATTATGTTTATTTATCCTGATTTAACTGTTTTTCTGTTTAGCATAGAAAAGATGAGTGAAGAAACTTTTGATAGAAATATTTATTTGTCTGGTATTAGATTTATGGGTATTGGTGCTGCAAAAACATTTACATCTGGAATAATAAATGGATTTGGATTGATACTTATTGCAATCTTACTTAGGCTTTACAAGACTTCATCAAAGGAGATTATATTGCTTTCTATAAAATTTTTAGTTATTTTTTCTTTAGGTATGATGATGGCAAGAACAACTTTAATAGGAGCCATTCTGGCACTTGTAATAATTTTACTACCAGAAAATTTTAATTATTCAATAAGTTTAATAAAAAAACGAACTTTATTTTTTATAACATTAACATGTGTAACAATAACAGCTTTGTTTTTTATTATTATTTTTTATTCAGATTTTTTATTGGTTTTTCAATATGGTTTTGAAATGTTTATAAATTATTTTAAAACAAGCACTTTTGAAACAGCCTCTACTAATGAACTTAAGGAGATGTTTATTTTTCCGAATGAAATTAAAAGCTGGATTATTGGTGATGCTTATTGGTACAATCCACTAAAAGATAATTTTTATTATATGAACACTGATGTTGGATATTTACGGTTGATTTTTTATTTTGGTTTGATTGGTTTGTTTTTTTATTTTAGTTTGCAATTTTTTCTCGTTAAAGTGTATAAACACTTTGATATTAAATTTAAATATTACATTTTTATAATTATATATTTATTGATTTTAAATTTAAAAGGCTTTGCTGATTTGTTTTGGTTAAATATAATATTTTTTATGGCGTATATTTTAAATAAAAATAATCTGAATAAAAAATTAATTAATTCAAATAGTATTAAATGAAAATTATTTATATTATTGATAAACCAAATATGTATGGTAGTGAACAGCATCTGCTTGATTTGATTAAATACTTTTCACAATTTTACAATGTTAGTCTTATTGCTTTTTCAAAAGGAGAGATGTTGAATTCTTTACCTGCTATTAAAACAAAAATTTTTACAATAAAATGGTTAAGGAGTGTTTTAGAGTTTATAAAACTATATAAGTTTATAAGAAATGAGAAACCTGATTTAATACATTGCCATCAACCAAAAGCGTTATTTTATGGTAGCATTATCGGTAAAATTTTAGGAATAAAGACGCTAATTACAATACATTCAAAGGCGTATGATCATGCTTTGATTCATAAAAATTTATTTAAAAAATTAATTGTTTTTATTTTTCATAGTTGTGTAGATTTTGTTTCAAAAATTTTAGCAAATAAAATAATTTTTGTTAGTAATAAAATGTATTTACAAAGTATTTTTAAATATAAATCCCATTATATATCAAATTGGTTAAAATCTGATTTTAAATACAAACTTAATGATAAAGAATTTAATATAAAAGAAAATATTAATTTTTTAACGGTTGGTTCTGTAAGCAAGGCAAAGGGATTTGATTTGCTTATGGAATTTTTTAATATATTAAAACAAAATGATGTTAAATTCACTTCTAAAATTTATGGAGATATTCAAAAAAAATTTATAAAAAGTATTGTAATTCCGTCAGAAGTAAAATTGTGTGGATTTAAAAAAGATATCAAAAGCGAGTATGAAAATGCCGATATTTTTATTCTTTTTTCTAGATCAGAAACATTTGGTTTATCTTATTTGGAGGCTATGAGTCAGGGTCTACCAATAGTTTGTTTGGATTTAGATAATCTTAAAGAATTAATTCCAGATGAGAATATAAAGGTAAAAAAAATTACAGACAATATAATTAATTTGTTAAAAGAAATAATCAAAAAAGATAACTATAAAAAAATTTCAAAGATTAATATGAATAAATCTAAAGAATATTCTTATGGTAAAAAAATGAAACAAACAAAGAGAATTTACGAAGAAATGAGAAATAAATGTCAAAAATAGATATGGTTTTAGTTACATATAATCCAAATTCTGAATTATTATTAAATTGTATTAGCAGCATAGAAAACGATATTAGAAATATATACATCATAGATAATGGCTCAAAAGATTTTGAAATTAATAGAAATAGTGAAAAAATAAAACTTATAAGATTAAAAGAAAATATGGGTATTGCCTATGCACAAAACATTGGCTTAAAAGAAGCTATTCAAAACAATGCCGATTATATTTTATTATCAGACCAAGATACATCTTATCCAAAAGACTACATAGAAAAAATGATAAAAAATTTTTCTATTAATGAACGAGTTTGTGCTATTGCGCCTTTATTTAAAGACATTAATAGCAAAAAAATAAATGATGGTTTTTATATAAAAAGTTTTTTATACACTAAACGAATTTTTCCTAATTATGGTTTTTATGAGCTTTTTCACACAATTGCCTCTGGAAAAATAATAAATGCTAAATATTTATATGATATTGGATTTATGAATGAAAAACTCTTTATTGATTGGGTTGATTATGAATGGTGCTGGAGAGCAAGAAATAAAGGATATAAAATCATAGGAAATGCTTATGTAACAATACATCATCAGCTTGGAAATGAGTCTAAAGATATTGGTTTTAGGGAGATAAATCTTAGAAGCTATATAAGGCATTACTATATAACAAGAAATGCTTTTTATTTGGCTTTATATTCAAAAAACTTAAACATATCGAACAAGATTGTACTATTTTTTAAATCTTTTAGATATATAGTTGCCTACCCTGTTTTAACAAAACCGCATTTAAAAAATTTAAAATATGTTTTGCTCGGTTTTTGGCATGGCATAAATAAAAAATTAGGAAAATTAAAGGTATATTAAGATGCAAATTAACGGCTCAATAGTTTTATATAAAAATGATATTAAAAAAATTAGTAAAGTTATAGATAGTTTTTTGGCAAATAAAAATCTAGAATTTAAATTATATTTACTTGATAACTCTCCAAATAACGATTTAAATATACTATCTAAAAAAGATAATAGGATAGAATATATTTTTAATAATGCAAATTTAGGATATGGTAAAGCACACAATATAGCTATTAAAAAAAGTATTAATGATGGTGCTTTGTATCATGTGATATTAAATCCAGATATATATTTTGATAATACTGTTATTAATGGTATTTTAAAATATATGGAACAAAACTTAGATGTTGGTAATATTATGCCAAAAGTATTATATCCAGATGGCGAAATTCAATATCTTTGTAAGCTTCTACCAACTCCTATAGATTTGGTATTTAGGAGATTTATACCTTTTAAGGGTATAAAAGACATGATAAATGAAAGATATGAGCTTTATTTTAGTCAATATGACAAGATAGTAAATATCCCAAATTTAAGTGGCTGTTTTATGTTTTTAAGAGTTGAAGCGTTAAAAGAAGTTGGATTATTTGATGAAAATATTTTTATGTATTTAGAAGATGTTGATTTAAATAGACGTATTCATCAAAAATACAAGACTATGTTTTATCCGCATGTTCAAATTTATCATGAGCATGGCAAAGAGTCTTATAAAAATAAAAAATTACTAAAAGCACATATTAAATCAGCCATTTATTATTTTAACAAATGGGGATGGTTTTTTGATAAAGATAGAAAAAAAATAAATAATAAATGTATAAACAGTTTATTGTAAAATTACATCCCTTTTTTAGAAACCATAATTACTATAGTTTTAAATATTGTCTTTATCTCAAGCCATAGTGACCAGTGTTTTATATAGTATAAATCATACATTAATTTTTGTTTAGTGTCATATGTATTTGTACCATATGGATAATTTACCTGTGCCCAGCCTGTAATTCCTGGTTTTACTATATGACGTTCATTATAGTATGGAATTTCTTTTTCATACTCTGCTACTAGTATATTCCACTCAGCTCTTGGTCCTATTAGATGCATATCTCCTTTTAAGACATTTATAGCTTGTGGCACTTCATCTATCCTACTTTTTCTCATAAATTTACCAAAACTAAATATCCTATCGTCATCTTGTTTTGTGTATTTGCTAAAATAAGATTTTTCATGCATAGTTCTAAATTTATAGCATTTAAAAGTGTTTAAATTTTTCCCAACCCTTTTTTGTATAAAATACAAATTTCCAGGACTTTCTTTTTCTATTTTTTTCTTAATATAAAATTTTAAGAAAAAATTTACACAATATAAAATTCCGCCACACACTAAGTCTATGCATCTTTTTATAATATACTCAAATATATTATATGGTTTTATATCCATTAAAAACTCAAGATTTTTGTCGTCATCTGGAATATATAATTTATAAAGATGTTTTTCTAAAAGTTTTTGTATGGATATTACGCGAAGTGGTTTTTTTCTATATCTAAATTGTAAAAGAGTTAGAAATTTTATCATCTTTTTATCTATACTATAGTCGCTATTTATGACTAAATATTTACAATACACATCTTTTAGTAAATTCTTAATCTCTCTTCTAGTTATAACAGAACTTTTAATTTCGGCATCATAATTTAAAAATTTTATATCTTTAAATTTCTTATTTAGTTTTTTTAACTCTATTTCATTAAATTTATACTTATCTCCAAGTATTATTATCAAATCTAAGCCCCCCCCCTTCGCCCTCAATTTACTTATATAAATTACTGAAATTACAAAACAATATTAACTCATCGCCTTGTTTAAAATTTCTTCAGCTTTTTTTACATCTTCGAAATTTTTAACTTTAACCCATTTGTTTGGCTCAAGCATTTTATATGTTTCAAAGAAATTTTTTATTTTATTTAGTGTAGCTTTTGGTAAGTCGTTAATCGATTTTATATCATCATATCTTGGATCTATTTTACTAACTGGAACTGCTAAAAGCTTCTCATCCATTCCTGCTTCATCTTCCATTACAAGAACTCCTATAAGACGGCATGGTATTACTGAACCAGCTTGAAGCGGATATTCGTTTAATACAAGTATATCAGCAGGATCGCCATCATCTGCTAATGTATTTGGCACAAAGCCGTAGTTTGCTGGATAAAACATAGCTGAGTATAAAACTCTATCAACGCAAACTGCACCGCTATCCTTGTCTATTTCGTATTTTATGTTTGAACCATAAGGTATCTCTATAACAGCATTTATCTTATCTGGATTTGATCCTGGTTTTATTTTTGAAATATCCATTTTATTCCTTTAAATTTACATATTTTTCATAATTTGAGAGACTATTATTTCATTCATCTCGCCAACTATCTCTTCTATCGTTCTTTCGCCATTTACTGATTGATAAACGCCTTCGGATTTATAGAAATCCCTTATTTCATCTATAGGCTCAAGATAAACTCTCATTCTATTTTTAAACACCTCTTCATTGTCATCAGCACCTCTTGCTCTTCCTAGCACTCTTTCTTTTGCAACTTCTTCGCTAACTTCAACTTCTATAACGGAATTTAGTTTTATTTCTCCATCTGTTTTTATAACTTTATCAAGCTCTTTCATCTGCTCTACGCTTCTTGGATACCCGTCTATTAAGATAAAATCTTTTGGAGATTTTTTTATAGCAGAAACTATAGTGTTTATAACTACATTCAAAGGAACTAAATTTCCATTGCTTATATAGCTATCTATCTCTTTTCCAAGTTCGCTTCCACTTGCAACTTCGGCTCTTAAAAGATCTCCAGTTGAGTAGTGCTCTACGCTTTGATTCATCTTTGCAATCAAGCTAGCATCGGTTGTTTTGCCACTTCCTGGTGCTCCAATAATTAAAAATAATATTTTCATTTATTATCCTTTTTGTTTAATTTTAATCCAAGTTCACGCAACTGCTCACTTGTAACTGCACTTGGTGCTTTTGTTAAAGGACACTGTGCTTTTTGTGTCTTAGGAAATGCTATAACTTCACGGATACTATTTGATTTTGTAACAAGCATCATAAGCCTATCAAAACCTATCGCAATGCCACCATGCGGAGGAGCACCAAAACTTAATGCATCAAGCAAGAAGCCAAATTTCTCTCTTTGCTCATCTGGCGATATTTTTAGTAGATTAAATACTTTTTCTTGAATGTCTGCTTTGTGGATCCTTATGCTTCCGCCACCAAGTTCTATGCCATTTAATACAACATCATAAGCTATTGATGTGATATCTTCAATATCTTCTTCATCTACATTGTTTGGCATTGTAAATGGATGGTGCATTGCTGAGTAAGTTCCATCATCGTTTTGTTCAAACATAGGAAAATCAACAACCCATAAAAACTCTAACCTGTTTTTATCTATAAGTCCAAGTTGATCAGCTAAAAATAGTCTAAATCTTCCCATATAATCTAATACTATCTTTTTCTTTCCTGCTCCAAAAAATACAACATCTCCAACTTTTAGTTCACATCTTTTCATAATCTCATCAAGATCGCTTTGCGCAAAAAATTTAACAAGAGGACCTTTTAAGCCATCTTCTTTAACTTGAAAAAATGCTAGTCCTTGTGCTCCAAATTTACGCACAAATTCTTCAAATCCTTGCATTTGTCTTTTACTAAAGATATTATCGCCATTTTCTACTTTTATTGCTTTTATGCGATTTTTCTTTTTATCTTTTGCTAGAGAGCTAAAAATTTCGTTATTTGATCTTTCAAAGATATCATCTACATCAACAAGAGGCATATCAAATCTAAGATCTGGTTTATCACTACCATAAGTTTCAGTTGCAACTTTGTACGTCATCTTTCTAAATGGTGTTTGTATCTCATAGCCACATGATTTAAAGATATCTTTTAAAACAGCTTCGCCAACTTTCATTACATCTTCCTTAGTATTAAAGCTCATTTCTATGTCTATTTGAGTAAATTCAGGTTGACGATCTGCCCTTAAATCTTCATCTCTAAAACATTTTGCTATTTGAAAATATTTATCAAACCCAGAACACATCAAAAGCTGTTTGAAAAGTTGTGGGCTTTGTGGAAGTGCATAAAACTCACCAGGATGAACTCTGCTTGGAACAAGGTAATCTCTCGCACCTTCTGGTGTAGCACGAGTTAATATAGGTGTTTCAACCTCTATAAAACCAAGTCTATCAAGAGAATTTCTTGCCGCTATTGCAGCACTTGAACGCATTTTAAATTTATTAAAACTCTCAGTTGTTCTAAGATCTAAAAATCTGTATTTAAGCCTAGTTTCTTCTCCAACATTGTTATCACCAATAACAAATGGAAGTGGAGCACTTGGATTTTCTACTATAAGTTTTGTTACAATAACTTCTATTTCACCTGTTTTTAGCTTTGGATTTGCTAATCCTTCGCCTCTTGCTCTAACTTTTCCTTTTGCTTTTAAAACAAACTCATTTCTAACGCTATTTGCTATTTCATAAGATTCTTTGCTATCTGCAGGATCGCAAACAAGTTGCAAAAGTCCGCTTCTATCTCTTAAATCTATAAAGATAACTCCGCCATGATCGCGGTATGAATTTACCCAACCGCAAACATCGACCTCTTTTCCGATGTCATCTCTTGATAAATCGGTACAATAATGACTTCTCATTAAGATTCCTTTTTATTTTATAAAACTAGTTATTATATTAAAACTTTGCTTTTGCTTAGCTAAGTTTATAAATTTTATGTTAAAATTGATTTTATGGAAAAAGAAAAAATTAATCATAAAAATATAAAAAATATTGGCATTGTTGCAAAAAATCATGAAAATATAAAACAAAATATACATCATATTTCACAAATTTTAAATTTATATGGGGTAAATATTATACTTGAAACCGAGAGTGCAAAATTATTAAATTTAAAAGGACAAAGTTTATTAAAACTAGCTAAAACTTGTGATATGATAATCTCTCTTGGTGGCGATGGAACGCTACTTGGCGTTTGTAGAAAAATAGTAGATTTTAATACGCCAATTATCGGAATTTACGCTGGAAATTTAGGTTTTTTAACAGATGTTAATATGGCAAATACAAAAGAATTTTTTGCTGATTTTTTTGATGGTAAATTTGAAATACAACGTCCATATTTACTTGATATTAATTTAAAAAAAGATGAAAAAATCCTAAATAAAATTGCATTTAATGATGTAGTTTTAGTTCGCTCAAAGATAAAATCCATAGCAAAAATCGAAGCTTTTTTGCACGATAAGCATTTCAATTCATATTTTGGCGATGGAGTGATAGTAAGTTCTCCTATAGGTTCAACTGCGTATAATATGAGTGCTGGAGGATCTATAATTTATCCACTTTGTAATGTTTTTAGTATCACGCCAATATGTTCTCACTCGCTAACTCAACGCTCTTTAATACTGCCAAAAGATGCAGAAATTTCGTTTAAAAGTAGAGATAATGTCGTTGTTGTAATAGACGGTCAAGATGTTTATGAGATGAGTGATTATGACGAGGTTATTGTTAAATTAAGTGATAAAAGAGTAAATTTAATAAAAAGCGTTAAAACTGATTATTTTGATATTTTAAAAGAAAAGCTAAGATGGGGTCATAATGATTGAGAGATTGTATATAAAAGATTGTTTAGCATTTAATGAAGTTGATCTTAAATTTAGTAGTGGCTTAAATGTTTTTACAGGCGTAAGCGGTGCTGGAAAGTCTGTTCTTTTTAATGCACTTTTAGGTGTATTTGGCCTAAAAGATAGTGAAGCAAAATTAGCTGAAGCAAATGTTGATTATAAATTTGATATGGTGGAATTTGGATTAGAAAATGATGAAATAAACTCTTTTAAGATGTTAAAAGATAAAAGCGTGAGATTTTTTATAAACTCACAACTTGTTTCAAAAAAAAATGTAGCTAGCATTGCAAAAGAACATATAAAATATCTAAATGCTAAAGAAAATGGCGAATTTGAAAATGACAAATTGCTCGAAGTTTTAGACGCTATTTGTATGAAAAAAGACTTAAAATACAAAGAAATTTTAGCAAATTTTAAAGTAAATTACGAAGAGTATTCAAAAATTTTAAAAGAGCTAAATAAGATAGAACTTGAAGAAAGCAAAATAGAAGAGTTGAAAGAATTTGCTAAATTTGAGATATCTAAGATAGATGAAATTTCTCCAAAGATAGGCGAATATGATGAATTGATGGAAATCAAAAAAAAGCTTAGTAAAAAAGATAAGATAATAGAGTTTTGGAATAGGGCTGAGAACATTTTTAATTACGAAAGTGCTGTTGTTGAAGCACTTAGATTAAGTGACAAAGACAGCGCATTTTTTGAAGATAGTATGAATGAGCTTAGAAACATTAAAGAGAGTTTAAATTTAAATGAACTTGATGATATTGATATAGAGCATATTTTAGATAGGATTGAGTTATTAAGCTCATTAAATCGCAGATATGGAAGTATAGAAGAAGCTTTAAATGTGCTTAAAAAACGAAAACAAGAGTTGGCTCATTATGAAGACATTAGTTTTGAAAAAGAAAATCTTCAAAAAAAATTAAAGAGTGTAAAAAATGTAGTTGATGAGTTGGCACTAGAAATTTCTAAAGCAAGAAAATCTAGTTTAGATGAGTTTGTAAGTATTTTAAATGATTTTTTATTAAAGCTTTATATGAATGAAGTTAGCGTAAGTATAGAGCAAAAAGAGCTTGATAATAGTGGTTTTGATGAGGTTTTGATAGAGCATAGTGGTGTTGATATAAAAAAACTTAGCAGTGGTGAAACAAATCGTTTAAGGCTTGCTTTTATAGCCCTTAGATGCGTTGTTACAAAAAAGGGAGATGGCGTAATTTTGCTTGATGAAATAGATGCAAATTTAAGTGGAAAAGAAGCTATGAGCATAGCAAATGTGCTAAATGAACTATCTCGTTTTTATCAGATTTTTGCAATCTCTCATCAGCCGCAACTTTCAAGTAGAGCACATACGCATTTTGTTGTAGAAAAAAATGGCGAAATTTCAAGCGTTTATGAGATAAAAGATGATGAAAAAGCAAAAGAGTTAGCTAGGATGATAAGTGGTGAGAATATAAGTAAAGAAGCTATGGATTTTGCTACAAAAATGCTTAATGAGAAGTAGGTATAAAAAGAATTTTTGATATCTCTTTTGATACTAAATCTTCAAAATCATTCATAGCTTCTTTGATGTCATTATAGTTGCTTGAGTAGTCTAAATTTGTGGTAAAAGTTTTTGATTTATCGTTTTTATTTTTAATTTGTATAAGTAAACTTGAGCTAGCTTCATATAAGTTACTAAATGATGTATCAAAACTATCGTCTTTTTTTATATTGCCCAAAACATATCCAACTTCTATCTCTTTTTGTCTATATCCGTGATTACCAATCCCAATGCCAACATTTACATATCCTCCACTTGTTTTTGGTATCGGCGTTTGTTTGAAATAATTTATAGTAAGTTTTATATCTATGCTAGAATTATTTTCATTTGATAGTGTAAGTCCATTGTTTTTTAAGGCTTGTATTATTTTTTTGTCAAGAGAGCTAAAAGTTCCACTATAATTATCAAATTTAATGTTGAAATTTCTGTTTTTTGGGATGATATCAATATTAAATTTATTTGTATAAGTAATCTCAGAGCCAATCAAACTAGAAAATATAAATAAGACAATAAAGCAAATTTTTAGCATTAAAATTCTAGAAAATGGAGTATCTGAGTGCTTATCTTATCTGCAAATTTAGCCATTATCGTGCTTGTTGAATATACGCCTCTATCGCTTTGTAAATTTAAATTTGTCGAGTAATCCTGTAAATTTTTTAGTTTAATTAGCAAAGAAACTTGTGCTTCGTAAATGTAACTTGTATCATTATATTCATACGGATTGTCATAATCATAAAAATGTCCGAAACCACCATAAAATCTACTCATACCAAAACCAAAACCCATATAAACATTTGGATCTTTTACATATATTCTTTTAAAATCAACTAAATCACCATAAATTGCATAATCACTACTATTTGAATCTTGAGATATCTCATATCCATTGTTTTGTAGCATATATTCTACGCTTTTTGTTATATTGTTTTCAATATTTATAGAATTATTAAATTTAATATAAACTTTTTTACCCTCAGGTTTTTGTGTTATTATTAAAGGCTCGCTAGTTTTTAAATGCACAATAGAGTTTGTAGATGCACAACCTGTAAAAAATGCTAATAAAAAAAACAAAAAAATACTCTTTTTCATTATTTATTCCTTATTTGATAAAATAATTCCCATCAAAACTCAAAAGCGAGTATTTTCTTTCATTTCCTAAAGCATTTATTAGCTCATCTATCTCTAAAAATTCTAAACTATCTGAACCTATATATTTACAAACCTCATCTTTATTCATATTTGCACTTATTAACTCTTCTTTTGTAGGTGTATCTATACCATAAACATCTGGAAATTTTATCTCAGGTGCAGCAATTCTCATATGTATCTCTTTTGCTCCAGCTTGTCTTAAAAGTTCAACTATTTTTTTAGATGTTGTTCCTCTTACTATGCTATCGTCTATTACTACAATTTTTTTATCTTTTAAAACTGAAGTCATAGGATTTAGCTTTAGTTTTACTTTTAAATTTCTCATAGCTTGTGTTGGTTCTATAAATGTTCTTCCAACATAGTGATTTCTAACGATTGCCATTTCAAATCTTATGCCACTTTCTTGAGAATATCCAAGTGCAGCTGGAACGCCACTATCTGGAACAGGTATTACAAGATCTGCGTCAATTTTAGATTTTTTAGCAAGTGTTTTGCCAAGTTTAATTCTTGTTTCATAAACATTTTTGCCATCTATTATGCTATCAGGTCTTGCAAAATAAATATACTCAAAAGCACATATTCTAGGATCTGTTTCCTCAAAAAGCTGGATACTTTTAAATTTGTCACATCCTTCTTCAAATATAATCATTTCTCCTGGTTTTACATCTCTTATAAATTTAGCTCCAACTAAATCAAATGCACAAGTTTCGCTAGCTACTATGTATCCGCCATCTTTTAATCTTCCTATGCTAAGTGGTCTAACGCCGTGCCTATCTCTAATTGCAAAAAGTTTTGATCTACTCATTATAAGAAGACAATACGCACCTACGATTTTGTTTATAGCTTCAACTATGCGTTCTTGCAGATGATTTTCCTTGCTTCTTGCTATAAGATGAAGTATGTTTTCTGTATCCATATGTGATTGAAATATCGAACCTTCGTTAATAAGAGCATTTCTAATTTCATCTTTGTTTGTTAAATTTCCATTATGAACAATTGAAATTTCGCCCAAAGAATAGTTTGCAAACACAGGTTGAGCATCAGCATAAGATTCACCTCCTGCAGTGCTGTATCTATTGTGTCCGATAGCCATTTTACCGACTAGTTTATTTATATTTTCTTGATTAAAAACATCAGTTACTAGACCTTTATTTTTTATAGTAGTTATGTGATGGTTATTGTTTGCACTAATACCTGTTGCTTCTTGTCCTCTATGTTGCATAGCAAAAAGAGCGTAATAGGCTGTTTTTGATGCGTGATTTGAGTTTATTACTCCAACTATTGCACACATATTATATCCCCAAACAATCATTTATGGTATAAAGACCATTTTTTTGCTCACTTACCCAAAGTGCAGCTTTTATAGCACCATTTGCAAATGTCGCTCTACTTGTTGCTGTGTGAGAAATTTCTATAAATTCGCCATCGTTATAAAATCCAATGGTGTGCTTTCCAACTATATCGCCACCCCTTAAAGACATAACAGCTATTTCGTCTTTACTTCTCTCTCCAACCATTCCGTTTCGACCTGTAACCATAACATCTTTTAAATTTAAATTTCTTGCATTTGCTACATTTTTTGCAAGTGTTAATGCTGTGCCACTTGGTGCGTCTTTTTTATGATGATGATGCATTTCTGTTATTTCTATATCAAAGTCTCTTAATGTTTTAGAGGCGAGATATGCAAGTTTATTCGTTATTGCTACGCCTAAACTCATATTTGTAGCATATAAAATTGGCATCATATTGCTTGCTGTTTTAAGCAAGTTTTCTCCATCTTCTCCAAGTCCAGTTGTACCCATGCAAATTGGTTTTGGATTTGTTCTTGCGTAATTTAGTAAATTTATAGCACCATCTTTTATTGTAAAATCAATTACAACATTGCAATTTTCAAAAAAAGTTTTAAAATCATCCGTTATTACACACTTTGGCTCATAATTTAGTGGTTCTATAGTGTAAATAGAGCTAACTTTTGCCTTAGTGCTATTTTTTAGGCATTCAAAAATCATTGTCCCCATCTTTCCACTACCGCCGTGGATACCAATGTTTATCATAATTTTTCCTTAGAATAAATATATTAAAGAGTATATCAAATTTTGGCTTTTAAAATTATATATTTTATACAAAATTAAAAGCTATTTTGATAAAATCAAGCTTATGGAAAAATTAGCTATGCTTAGAAAGTTGTATTATTATAAGGCGTTTGGCTTTAAGTATATAAATGAAAATATGCTAAAAGATGGAAGTTTTAAAACTTCTTTTTTAAATTCTACTAGTATATCAAAGATAAAATCTCAAGTGTTAAATTGCTCTTTATGCACACTTTGTAAAAGTAGAAAAAACGCTCTTTTTTCTTTTGGTTCAAAAAATGCCAAAGTTTTTTTTGTATCAGATTCCCCAAGTATTGCGGATGATTTAGGGGGCGAGCTTTTTAGTGGGAAAAGCGGAAAATTTTTTTTAGATTGTTTAAAAAAAACAATTGGAGATGAAGAATTTTATTTTTCAAATATCATAAAATGCAAAATAAGTGGCGATGAAGTGCCAAATATAGAGTATTTTCAGAAGTGCAGTCCATACATTATGCAAGAAATTGATATAATAGCTCCAAAAATAATAGTTACTTTAGGCTCTTTAGCTTTTAATCTTATAACAAATGATTTTGGAGAGAGTGTAAATTTTGATAGTTTAAGGGGAAGTGTTTTTAAATTTAAAAACACTTTATTGATGCCTACATATTCGCCTTATTGGATTATAACAAATCCAAGCAAGATGGATGAATTTATGGTAGATTTAAATAAAATTAAAGAGTTTATATGAAAAAAATAGTCATAATTTTGATGTTTATGGTATCTTTTTTAGTTGCAAAAAAAGAAGAGATAAAATCTTTTATACCTCCTGTTAGTGAAGAGTGGATAAATTTAGAAATAGAGCCTTGTGATGACAAATGTTTAAAAAAACTTATAGATGAAAATATGCTTGCTAGCTTTTTATCTAGATTTAAGGGCTCAAAAGATGCTCAGTTAAATAAAATTTATGCAACATATGTAACAAAAAGCATCTCAAACGAACCTTTTAATATGCCTACAGATTTTAATCAAACAACCATAGCTGCGATAATTCCACAAAAGGTTATAAAAAGCTATTCAATTATCGTAAATAATGCAATTTTATCATACATAATAAGGCAAAATGCTAATTTAAATGTGAAGTTTTTTTTGATAGGTGATGAGAGTAGTTCTTCTATATCAAGTGCAACAAATGCTATAAAATCTCAAAATATTAAGTTTATCATAGCTCCAATGACTGCAAATGGTGTTAGAAATTTAGCTCAAAATATACAAAACGATACTCTTGTTTTTGTTCCAACGATACACAAAAAAGCCTTAGGTGAAATGGATTTTAATTTCATTTTTGGTGGCATAGATTATGAAGCACAAATTTCTAAACTTTTAATGTATTCAAATTCCAAAGTTGTCACTTTTTCAGATGGAAGTAGTCTTGGAAATATGCTAGATGGATATGTTAATAATCTAAGCGGTGGCGTTATATATGGATCTATAATGCAAAGTGGAAATTTAGATTTAAAACGCGAAATTTCTGGCAATTCAAGACTTAAAAACTCAAGTGTATTTTTTAATGTTCCTATGGTAAAAGCAGCTCTTCTTGCATCTCAGTTAAAAATTTATAACTCAGATACTTACGCACTTTTATCAACGCAGATAAATTATGATCCTATGCTTTTAAATTTCGCTCAGTATTCTGATATAAAAAATATGTATTTAGCTACATCTATAACTTCGGTAGATCAAAATTTAGAAAGTATAAATAGCGTTTTAAAGCAAGCTTTGAAATACGACTGGATTGCTTATTCTACAAGTGTTGGTATGGATTATATTTATAGTTTGATAAATCCTAGTGGAAATAAAATATTTAATGAAAATATAGTAAATTCCCAAGTTGTTTATGATACTTTGATTTATAAAACAACGCCTTATGGCTTTGAGTTAGCTACTCAGTCAAATTTAGAGCAAAATGGTGTTAGTCAGTAAATTTATATCAGTTTTGTTGATATAAAATTAAAAATATTTTCAGGTATTTTGCTAGGTTTTCCGTTATTTACAAAAGCTAATTTTATTTGTGCTTCAAATAAAATTTCATTTAAACTACATTCTTTTATAGATGCTATTTTGTAAATTTTATGCTCTATTATGCAACTTGCTTTTTTGATCTCTTTTACTTTGGTTGTTATTTCTATAGTATCGCCAAATTTAGCCGGAGATATGTATTTTGCATTTATTTGGCTAACTACAAAAAAACCATCTTTTGTAAAAGGAGCTAAATTTTCTTTTAAGAAACACTCACTTCTTGCTCTTTCGCAAAATTTTATATAATTTGCATGATAAACAATGCCGCCAGCATCAGTATCTTCATAATATATTCGTATTTTCATTTTATCTTCCTAATATATCTTTATATTTTTCTCTAAAATGTCCATTTCTTGTCATCACAAAAGATTTTTCATAAAATATAAGCAAAACTATGGAAATACCAGTAGCTAGCGCGAAGATTATAGAAATTGCTGTATATGCGTTGTCAAAAATTTCTAAAAGATAATGGATTTTTTCATTTTCGTCTTTTGAGCGCATAAATATAAATATTGCAAGTATTGTTTTATATGCTTGAATTCCAGGAATCATTGGTAAAAGCGATGGAAAAGCTATAACTTCTATCGGTGTTTTTAGTTTTTTTGCAAAATATACAGCAAATAAACCAATACTAATTGAACCAACTAGCGTCGCACCTGCATAATTTAGTATATTGGTTTCTAGCAGCGTAAGTCTTAGTGCGTATCCAAGTCCACCAAGCAAAGCACAATATAAAAGTATTCTTTTTGGTGGATTGTTTGCATAAGAAAAACCAAGACCCGCAATAGCTGCAAAAATGACATCTATTATAAAAGTAGTTAAACTCATAATAATCCCAAATTTGAAATGCCTAAAGTTATGTAAATTCCAACACTCATACATAGTATTAAAATAGCTGCATTCACAGCTCTACTTATACCTATAAGTACATTTCGATCAAGTATATCAAACATTGAATTTAGTATTACAATACCAGGAAAAAGATAGAGTATGCTAGCGCTAATTGCGGGTGTAGGTGTTTTGCTTAGATCAAAATCTGTCGCTAAATAGGCAATAAAGGATGATGTAAAAGAGCAGATTATGTATGTTACTCTTATATCCATATTTTTCTTATTTAAAAAATGTCTTATACTAACACCAGCCATTGTGCCAATTATTACAAAAAATATACTCCAAAAATCCCCGCCAAAAAGTTTACAAAATGCGCCAAATGCCGCACTTATAAAAATTATAGAAAGCCCAAACTTAGTACCTTTTGTTTTTAAGATTTCTTTATATATTTTTTTAGCTTCATTAAGAGTAAGATTTTCATCTTTTATAGACCAACTTAATGCACTAAGTTCTGATATCATACTTAAATTTATAGAATGTTGGGTTATATCTTTTACATAAGTTCTTCTATTTTCGTAATCATCTATATCTGTTACACTTATAGATATGTGCTTTAAAAGAACAAATATAGATGCGTCATATCCGTAATACGCGGCTATTCTTTTTACACATCTACTAACTCTTGAGTTATAACTACCAACTGATATCATTGTAGATGCATAATCTGCAAGAAAATTTGTAAGTTCTAATATATTTTGTTTCATTTGGCTAATTATATAAAAAATTTAGTTAAAGAAATTTTATGTAATGACGATGTAAGTTTAAGTTTCCAAAAAGGAGAGGGCTATGAAAATACAAAATACGCATTTTTACGACAACATTTTTGTTAATTCAGATAAAATTAAACAAAACTCTATAAAAGAAGGTTTAAAAACCGAAGAATCTGTAAAACCAAAAGATCCTATAGCAGAAATTTGGAATAAAATAGAAAAGTTAAAAAAACAACTATCAAATTTACAAGCAAGGATAGCAAAATTATCTTCAAATAAAGATGAAGCAAGTAAAGAGCTAGTGGCTCAGCTAAACGTGCAATGCGGTCAGATAAATGCTCAGATTTTAGCTTTGTTTGAACAGCTTTTAAAAGGAAATGTAAAAGCTTAAAACTTGTATTTGCAAAGAAGCTTCTTGTAAATATTATTATTTCATTTTGTTAAATGATCCGTATTTGTGCTATTTATTGCTAAATTTTTATCATGAGGACCATTCCATATCGGTAGCTCTTACTTTTCTATCTGGGAATCCAACCCATCAACTTGTATATTTTGCACCTCACGCTTTTTGACTTCGTGTTCTAATTCATCAGCCAAATTTGCTGTTTTCACTCAGTTTATCAGCTATGTGCTCTCGTAAATTTTGAATGCTATCAAAATCAATAATTAAATTTCTAGCCCAAATATTAGCGGTTTTTACCTCTCCTAGCTGCCTAAGACAAGCTAAAAGCTCTTGCCTAACTGCCTTTGCACCTGTATAATGTGCTTCATCATCTTTGCGTTTTTCAACAACTTCATCAAAAAGTTTTTGAAAATAATCTACCTTATCTTGGTCGTCTAAAAGCAAAATACAATATTCTAGCTCTCTTAATAGAGATTGAGAATTTATACTTCTTGCTTGTTGTATCATTGCTTATCGCCTATGGATTTTTGGTTTATTTGATAAATTTTTTATATCAAAAAAGTCATCAAATATAGTTTTGTAATTATCTATAAAATCCTTTAAAAAACTACTATCTTTTACTTTTATATCCATAATATCTATCATTTCTTTTGGAAAGCTTTTTATTCTAGCACATATAATTTCAGGCTCACTAGCACTTTTTTTGTTTAAATTTTCCATACTTTTTATAAGATTAACATCGCATTGCTTTATTATGGTATAAATATCAAACAAATCTCTACTTTGTTCTCTTGATAATACGGCATCATACTTATTTGCCAAAATATTTTCCACATTATCAACTAAAACACCATTGATATTATTAAAATTACCTATATGCTCTGTAGTGTCGTGAACTATATCTATTTTGAGATTATTTTCTTTAACTATCAATCTTTTAAAGTTTGGCACATCGGTTAAAACATCAAAAGCAACGCCATTGTTTTTTAAAAATTTGACGAAATTTGACATATCGTCTTTTCCGGCAACACTTCTATTTGCTGTAAATAAATCTATGTCGTCTGAGTATCTTGTTCCTTGCAAAATAAATCTATGAAGTGCTGTGCCACCTGTTAGATATAAATAGCAAGAGCTTTTTGCAAGTAGCTGTAATATCCTATCTTGTGCTTGATATAATTTTTCATAATATTGTTTTAATTCCATCTCTTATCCCTTAATTGATACGAGCTATCTATGTAAGCGTTAAAAAGGGCATCAATTCTTAATCTTAGTCTTTCTTTGTTAAAATTTATAGATTTATGTTGCCACTCTTTAATAAATTCTTTCACATAGTTTTTATTTATGATTGTTAAATCTTTTGCCATAGATTTTGAATTTTCTAAAATAGCTGAAAAAATTTTTTTGGCAAAAAATTTATTATTAATATTTTCCATTATATATTCAGGGGTATAGTTTGTGTTGCCCCAATAACAAGTGTTAATAATATTATTCGCGATTTGTAAATCATACTCATCAAAGCAAGAAGCATTTTTCTTTTTTTGTTCATGGATTAAATCGACAGAGCGTCTATGCAAATAAGCATCTTTTATAGCACGATTTGGTTTTGCTACATAAATCCCTCTTGACTTATCTAGGTAAATTTCATTATTTTCAAATATATCAGAAATTTTACCTTTGCAAAATTCAATAATGCCATAAGGCGTATGAAACGTTTCACTTCTGCTTTTTGAGATAAATGTTAGCCTGTTTGGAATTTGTGAAATAATACCATTGTCGCTTAAGACGCTTTCTAAGCTCAAGTAAAATTCATTTCTATCTCTAATCAAACAAGCTATACCCTCTAGCATATTGTTTGGCATATTTTTACTTCTAGGATTACAATAAAGTCCTCTACAAATACGCACAATAATTCCACTTTTTACTTGCCTAGCCAAAGATACTCTAAGGGTTTTTTTATCTTCGTTTGGAAAAAATAAACTTAATTGATTAATGCTGATAAAAGGCATTTTAAACTCTCTATCAAGCCTATCTAAAACATTAATCATCTCTTTGATTGTCATTTACTACCCTAAAAATAAATATTTTTATTAATTTTTATTGTAATTATAGGCAAAATTTGCTTAAAATATCGTTATAAATATTATATTATAATAATTTATTTTTCTTTTTTAGCTCAAAAATCATCTCTTTATCTTTTAACAAGATGTCTTTTTCTTGATTGATTAAAGTCTTGATAAGCTTATTTTCTTCTTCCAATAAAGTTATATTTTCACTAACTTGCGGTATCAAATTTGTTTTTATAATATTTGTTTGGCTATCCACTGAAGTTGTGATTTTATTTGTAAGATTATTAAATGCATTTGTTATATCAGTGGCACACAAACAAGCTGATAAAATACTTATTGCTCCTAAACTACCTAGAATAACTATTTTCTTCACTTTTTATCCTTTTATGTTATTGTAATAAATATTATGCATTCTTGTTATCTAAATATGAGTATAAATTTAGCTTGTCTTGCTGTCGCTTGACTATTGGATTAACCAAACTAAAAAACTCATCTTTGCCAATATATTGCATTAGTGGAATTTTATCAGCCGTCTTTCCACAATATGTGGTAGGTTTACCATATTCAAATAGTGTGCTTTCCGTTTGAGCTACGGCTCGGTGCATTTTGCCATTGC
The DNA here is from genome assembly GCF_002220775.1 of Campylobacter sputorum. Lineage (NCBI taxonomy): Bacteria > Pseudomonadati > Campylobacterota > Epsilonproteobacteria > Campylobacterales > Campylobacteraceae > Campylobacter > Campylobacter sputorum. Next base: position 1,315,839 of record NZ_CP019685.1, on the reverse strand, counting down.
CAAAAACTATCATTTCACCCTCATTCATATTTGATACCTCGCTATGTTCTATAGCTGGTCTCTCCTCACTTCTAAATGTATCTTCTATGCTACCTTGACCCTCTACCTTCTTTAATATAGCGTTTTGAGAGTTTATATAAGCTGCTACACAAAGCTTCTTCATCTGTCAAAATAGCAAAATTGAGGCATATTTTTGTTTTATAAATTGTGCTATTTTTATAATTCTATACATTCGAGCACCTGTATTATAACTATCATCGCTCAAGATTGGCTATAAATGAAATAATCCTCATTTTCTACATCTAGATTAGAATTTTGTATCAGAGTATGGCATTGTTAGCATTAAGCTATTGTTAATACTATGAAAATATTTTATATTAATCTATTTTTGTATTATAATATTTGAAAAAAATATACTATTAACTTATATAAAAATTAATAAGTAATAAAATTATATTTAGTTATTTAGTTTATATTTAATAATATTTTTGCATGCCTTATGTCATTTAAATATATTGCAAAATCTTTTTTGATACAATAAACAAAAATTTATAAAGGCAAAACATTGAAAATTATACTTACACAAAACGATATAATAAATTTGAAAATTTTTATGCTAACAAAGAGTAAAACAGCAAAAAAACAGCGTTTGATAAGCTATTATGCGATACCATTTGAGTTTATTTTGGTTGGAATTTTTATAGATGGTATATTTAAAGTTGCTCCAATTGTATCGATAATATCAGTAATTTTTGCAATTTTATGGATGATTGTTTATCCAAAATTGTATAAAAAAATGCAAGATGGACACATTAAAAATGCAAAAGAGACTAAATTTGCTGATACTATTATGAATTTTAAAGCAGATGAAAATTTCATATCTTTTAGTGTGGGTGAGCCAAAACCTAATGAAAAATTTGAAACAAAACACTTAAAAACCATAGAAGAAAGTAAAAATAATTACTTTCTTGGTTTTAAAAACTCTCTTTACATAGTGCTACCAAAAAATGATGAAACACTTAAAGAAATTAAAAATATATCTTCAAATTTACATATAAATTTAGAAAATATAGAGTTATAACCACTCTTGCTTTGATGAGTTTTCATCAACTTCGTTGCCAATCTCATCGTAAAGTTTAGCATAATAAATAACAAATTCCTTTGCATTTTTATTTATCGGTAGATATACCCCATTTTCTAATATGCAAAATTTATTTAAAAACTCGCTTGCATCAATTTTTTCATAGTAGGTTTTAGCTAAAGTTGTATAGTTTTGCAAACATAAGCTTTTAAATTTTTCATAAGAGCTATTGCTGAAATCAACTACAAGTTTATTATTTTCAAAGCTTAATGTCTTACTTTCAAAAAGTAAACTTAGATGAATTAAACCTTCGCAGTAATAAGGCTTAACTTCATCGACTTTTTGCCATGCTATTAGACCAACACTTCTTCTTATAAGTTCATTAAATACTGGCATTTTTAATTCGTCTTTTTCGTGAAAAAAGAAATTTACTAGTCCGCCAGTTGTTGCTTTATACTCTTCGATAAGTTTAAAAAGACCTTTTTTATTCATAGAATTTTCTGTGTCATTATCTATGAAAAATATATGCCCAAATTCGTGTCCTATCGTACTTACTTCATAAACTTTTCGCCAAATTTCAGGCTTTTTAAATAAAATTTCTCTTCCATAATCTAAAAATTTTTTTTCAAATATTATTGAGCTTAGTTTCATAAATGGTTTTGCTTTTGAACTTTCATATACAAAATTTACAAAAGCAAATATTTTTTTACCACATTTATTGCTAACAAACTCATCATTTGGAACAACTTGAGCACTAAAAAGTCCGTTCATTTCAGCTCCGTAATAAATCATCGGAGTTGAGATGTAAAGTTGTGTTTTATCTATATTTGAAACTACATTTTGATACATTTTTGGATTTTGTGCGTTTATATTTTTATAAACTTTATCAAAACTTTCTAGAATTTCTTTTTTAAATTTATTTTCTTCAAAAGATGAACTTTCTTTTAATCTTATATCCCATTCTAGAGCAACTGCATGAGTATAAGCATCTTCGTAGTATTCAAGCGGATGTCCAACTTGCAAATCACCTTTTACATCCATCCAAGCAATCTCTGCTTCTTGCCATGATGATATAACTTTGTCATTGTCTGTTTGTAAAAATGCTTCTTTTAATTTTTCAAAATATTTTACATAACTTGCATGCTCTGGGGTTTTGCTAGATTTGTTTAGATTGTGTATAATCTCGTCAAAAGCTTCTTCTAGATTAAACTCACCAAAAAATATAGAATATGGCACAAATTTTACATTCTCGTTTTTAAATAAAGCAACACCATAGCTTCTATCACAAGCTAAGCCATCATTTGAAATTTGATAAAGTTCATTTTCTTTTATAAATTCGTAAGGATTTTGAATTTTGGAAAACAATTCGCTATTTTTATCTACTACGATTTCTTGCCATTTTTTTTGCATTTCATTAAATATTATGCCGATATTATGAACACTTTTCAGTAAATTTAAATTAAAATCATCTAGTATATTTGCTTTATTAATTTTCTCAATTAACTCTTCGTGCAAATTAGTATGAATTTGTGCAGTAAATTCATACATTTCATCTCGATATTTTAAAACTCTTTGATTGTCTTTATGGACTTTTTTTAGTTCTATTAAAAGCGGATCTGGTTTTAGATCAACTATGCGTCTTAATATAGCAATTTTTTGAGATTTTTCACCACTAAATTTACAAATTTCAAGAGCTTTTTTTATGATATCACTATCTAAATCATCATATAAACCATTTAATTTTTTGTTGTTTTCATTTACTAAATTTAGTAATTCTTTATAATTATTCATGTTTTATCCTTTAAAAATTGTGATTATATAGTTCAAAATTTAATAAATTTTCGCAAATTTAACCATGGATAAAGATAATTGAAGTAAAATATCACATGCTAATACAAAAAATTATCAAGTTCTATTTAGATGGATTTAAAAGTATGAGACTAGGCAAAACGCTTTGGCTTGTTATACTTATAAAACTTTTTGTTATAGTTTTTATTTTAAAAATCTTCTTTTTTTCTAATACGATAAATACGAAATTTCATAACAAAGAAGATAAAATAAATTTTATTTATGAAAATATCACAAAGGAAATAAAATGATCGATTTGAGTTCTGTTGATTACTCAAGAGCCCAGTTTGCCTTGACAGCACTTTATCATTTTTTGTTTGTTCCATTAACTCTTGGACTTTCTTTTATCATAGCTTTTATGGAAACAATTTATGTTAAAACTGGCAATGAAGAGTGGAGAAAAATAACTAAATTTTGGCTAAGACTTTTTGCTGTAAATTTTGCTATTGGTGTCGCAACTGGTATAATAATGGAATTTGAGTTTGGAACAAATTGGGCGAATTACTCTTGGTTTGTTGGAGATATATTTGGTGCTCCTCTTGCTGCTGAGGGGATTTTTGCATTTTTTTTAGAAGCTACATTTTTTGCAGTTATGTTTTTTGGATGGGAAAAAGTTAGTAAAAAATTTCATCTTTTATCAACTTGGATGGTTGCAATAGGTTCAAATTTGAGTGCTTTTTGGATACTTGTTGCAAATGGATGGATGCAAAATCCAGTTGGGACGATGTTTAATCCAGATATGGCAAGAAATGAAATGATAAATTTTTTACAAATTGCTTTATCTCCAACAGGTATATCTAAATTTTTACACACTGTTGGCGGCGGATATATCACTTCAGCACTTTTTGTGCTAGGTATTAGTGCGTATTTTATGCTAAAAAACAAGCATTTTATAATGGCAAAAAAAAGTTTTATAGTTGCTGCTAGTTTTGGATTTTTAAGTTCTCTTTTTGTGCTTTTTAGTGGCGATGAAAGTGCTTATCAGGTTGCACAAAAACAACCAATGAAACTTGCGGCGATGGAAGGACTTTATAAAGGAGAGGTTAATGCTGGAATTGTGGCTATGGGTATTTTAAATCCAAATAAGCAAATAGGAGATGATAAAAATCCATTTTTACTTGAGATACAAGCACCATATCTTCTTGGACTTATGGCAACAAGAGGGATAAATAACTTTACTCCTGGTATTGAAGATATGGTTTATGGAAATGAGAAATTTGGTATAGTTTCTGCCAAAGAAAGAATAGATAGTGGCAAAATTGCTATAAAAGCACTAAGTGATTATAAAAAAGCAAAAGATAATAACAATAGCGATTTAATGCTTAAAAATAAAGATTTACTTGATAAGAATATGAAAAATTTCGGATATGGATATTTTGATAATCCAAAAGATATAGTTCCGCCAATAGCACTTACTTTTTATAGTTTTCATATAATGGTAGCACTTGGTAGCTTTTTCATACTATTATTTTTTGCAACTTTGTATTTATCTATGGCAAATGAGATTGAGAAATTTAGGAAAATTCTTTGGATTTGTGTATTTAGCATTCCTCTCGGTTATATTGCTTGTGAGGCTGGTTGGATAGTTGCTGAGGTCGGAAGACAACCTTGGGCTATACAGGATTTAATGCCAGTTGGCATAGCTGCTACAAATTTAGCATCTACGAATATAATGATATCATTTTGGCTATTTGCAGTTCTTTTTACAGCACTTTTCATAGCAGAAATAAAAATTATGTTAAAACAGATAAAGATAGGATTTTAAGATGTATGAAGCATATCAACTTTATTGGTGGTTTATAGTTAGTTTGCTTGCTGGAATTTTTGTATTTATGATGTTTGTTCAAGGTGGTCAAACTTTGATTTTTTGTGTGAGTGAAAATGAACTTCACAAAGATATGATTGTTAATTCAATTGGCAAGAAATGGGAACTTACATTTACAACTCTTGTAATGTTTGGAGGAGCTTGTTTTGCTGCTTTTCCTCTATTTTATGCAACTAGTTTTGGTGGTGCATATTGGATTTTGATGGCTATACTTTTTTGTTTTATAATCCAAGCTGTTGCATATGAGTATAGGAAAAAACCTGATAATTTTTTTGGTCAAAAAACTTATGAAATTTTTCTTTTAATAAATGGAAGTGTTGGTGTGTTTTTGATAGGTTTGATATTTAGCACATTTTTTAGCGGGAACGAATTTAAACTAAACGATACAAATTTCGTTGTTTGGCAAAATTCACTCCGCGGACTTGAGATATTTAAAAACCCATTTAACTATATTTTAGGAATTGCGCTTGTTTTTTCATCTAGGGTTGGTGGAAATTTATATCTTATGAATAATATAGACGATGAGTATTTAAATGCTAAATTTAGAAAATCACTAAAAGTAAATTTTATAATATTTTTACTATTTTTTATTCTATTTTTGCTTTGGATTTTTACAAAAGATGGTTTTATGATGGGTGAAAATGGTATTGTTATAATGAAAAAATATCAATATATTTTAAATTTTATAAATACCAAGATACTTTTAATAACATTTGTTTTGGGTTTGATACTAGTTTTGTATGGGATATATAAAGCACTTTTTACAAAAAGTAACAAAGGAATATTTTTCTATGGACTAGGTATTGTTATGACGGTAACTTCTTTGTTTTTTAGTTTAGGATTAAGTGGAAATTTGTTTTATCCATCTTATACACACTTGCAAAGTTCATTAAGCGTATATAATTCAAGTTCTAGTATTTATACGCTTAGAGTAATGAGTGTTATTTCGGTTTTTATACCTTTTGTTTTAGCTTATATTATCTATGTTTGGAAAGCTATGGATAAAGTTAAACTAACTAGCAAAGAGATACAAAATGATGAGCATATTTACTAAGGAAACAAAATGGCAAAATCTATAATAATGCTGGCAATTTGGTTTATTTTTATATTTTTAAGTTATAAATTTGTAAAACTAAATATAAAAGAAACACAAAGAAGACTAAAAGAAGACGAAAATAAATAATTATTTTTTAATCCATGATATGAAAATCTCAACCATTTTAGGTTGAGATTTGTTTTTTTAAGTTAAGAAAAAGTATGTGTATAGTGTTATAATCGCTATACAAAAGATATTTAAAACTCCACCAGCTTTTAACATCTGCTTTTGCGATATATAACCTGTTCCAAAAACAATGGCATTTGGTGGTGTTGCAACTGGAAGCATAAACGCACAACTTGCACCAACTCCTATAACTACAACAAGAGATTCTTTTGGCAAACCAAGCTCTGTTGCTATGGTTGCAAATATAGGCACTAAAAGTGCAGCTGAGGCAGTATTGCTTGTAAATTCAGTAAGCACAAGTATAAATATAGCAGTGACTAATATAACTACAAAAAGTGGCACTGTTCCAAACAGTTTAGATACTTCTAAGCCAAGGACTGCTGATGCACCTGAATTTTTAAGCACCATACTTAATGCAAGTCCACCACCAAAAAGCATTAAAATACCCCAGTCTGTTCCATGGGCTATTTCTTTCCATTTTGCAAGACCAAGCACTCCGATGGCACTAGCTGCAACTAATGCAACTAAGGCATCTGTGATTTTCATTCCCAAAAGTGTGCTTAAATTTTTTGAAAAAATCCAAAAAAATGCAGTTAGTCCAAACACCACTAAAGTTAAAATTCTTTTTTGTGTCCAAGGAATGTGATTAATTTTATCAACTTGTATTGTTTTATTTAAATTTGGTTTAAATACAACATATAAAACTATAAGCATTGTTGGAAATATGATTAACATCAAAGGTATTCCTATCTTCATCCAATCTGTAAAGCTATATCCAAGAGCTGATGAAACTATGGCATTTGGAGGTGAACCAACGATAGTTCCAAGTCCGCCAATACTTGCTGAAAATGCTATGGCTAAAAGTACAAATGTAAATGTATTTCTATCTTTCTCTTCATCTAAATTTGATAAAATTCCAATTGCTAAAGGTAGCATCATAGCAGCAGTTGCTGTATTTGATATCCACATAGAAAGTCCTGCCGTGGCAACGCATATCGCAATAACTGCATAGCCTAAATTTGAGCCTGACATAGAAATGATTTTAGAAGCTATTTTTTTATCAATTTTTTGTATATGAAGAGCAGTTGCTAAGGCAAAACCGCCAAAGAAAAGAAATATAGTTGGATCTGCAAAATTTGTTAAAATTGTTTTTATGGATAAATCACTTAGTGTTCCATCTTTAGCAACATTTTGTATACCAAGGATTATGGTTAATACAGGCACCATAAGTGCTGTTATGGTTATATGTACAGCTTCACTAAGCCATAGCACTGCTATGAATACAAGCAAACATAAGCCTTTTTTTGCATTAACATCATAAGGCATAACATAAAAAAGTATCATAGATACAATAGCTGCAATTGCTATAATAATCCATGACTTTTTGTTTTGATGCCAAAAGCTAGTTGCTTGTTCTAGCTCTTCTTCATTTGTTTGGAATTCCTCCATCTTTACATCCGCCATTTTATCTCCTTAAAAATTAACTTTAGTAGCACAATTATATCTTAATAGATGTATAAAAATGGATTTTTTAATGTAAAAGATAAATAATTTTATCTAAAAATAATAAAATTGTAACCATAGGTAACTTTATTGATTTAAATTTGTATAAAATTAAGTAATATTTAAAAAATATCTTTAAATTTATAAAATAAATTTATAAAAATATATGTTACAAAATGTGCTATTTTATTTAAAAATATCAAAATATATAGTAATTTTTTATTTTTTTAGCCCTTTTGGGATACAATTACTCATTATGTTATTAAAAATGATACTGTGGTAAAGTTATAAACTACTATTAGTTTAAAAAATATACAGTATTTTAAACAAAAATATAGCAAAATACATAAAATAAATATTGGAGATGAATATAATGAAAGAGATGCATTATGAAGTTGTTGTAGTTGGTGGTGGAATTTCTGGCTCTGCCTTAGTATACTTGCTTTCAAGATATACAAATATAAAAAGTATTGCTTTGGTAGAAAAATATGAAGGAGTTTCTACTTTAAATTCAAAAGGAACTGGCAACTCCCAGACTATACATTCTGGAGATATTGAGACAAACTATACTTACGAAAAAGCTAGAAAAATTAAAAAAATTGCAGATATGATAGTAAAATATGGACTTCAATACGGTTATAATGAAAAATTTATGTTTAAACATCAAAAATTTGCTATGGGTGTTGGAGAAGAAGAAGTTGAGACCATAAAACAAAGATATGGTGAGCTTAAAAAAATATATCCTTATTTAGAATTTTATGATAAAGATAAGTTAAAACAAATAGAACCAAGAGTTGTATTTGATGAAAATAGCAATGTTAGAAAAGACAATATTGCTGGTATAGGAACTCTTGATGGTGCTTATACAACTGTTGATTATGGTGCCATGTCAAATTCATTTATAGACAATGCTAAAAAAGAGAACTCAAAACAAGTAGATGTCTATCTAAATTCCGAAGTAAAAAGAATAAATCAAGTTGGCGATAAGTTTTATATAAATACTATTAATAATCTTTCAATAAGTGCTGATTTTGTGGTTGTAAATGCTGGTGCTCATTCTTTATATTTGGCTCATAAAATGGGCTATGGAACGGATATGGGGACTCTTCCTATGGCAGGAAGTTATTATTTAACAAAGAAAAAACTTTTAAATGGTAAAGTTTATATGATGCAAAATCCAAAACTTCCTTTTGCTGCACTTCATGGTGATCCTGATATTTTAGCAGATGGTTGCACCCGTTTTGGACCAACTGCTTTACCTATGCCAAAACTTGAAAGATTTCATGGATCAAAAAGTATTTTAGAGGCTGTATCTTCTTTAAATTTTGGTATGGATACCATGAGTGTTTTTTGGGATTTGTTAAAAGATAGTGATATTAGAAATTATTTATTTAGAAATATAGCTTTTGAGGTGCCTATTTTAGGAAAAAAACTTTTTGTAAAAGATGCTAGAAAGATTGTTCCTAGCTTGAGAGAAGATGATATTTACTATGCAAAAGGTTTTGGCGGTATTAGACCACAAGTAGTTGACAAGAAAAACAAAACTCTTATGTTTGGAGAAGCTTCTATTGATACAAAAAGAGGTATTATTTTTAATATGACACCAAGTCCAGGGGCTACAAGTTGTCTTGGAAATGGAGTAAAAGATACCAAAAAAGTGTGCGAGTTTTTAAATAGAACTTTTGATGAGAGTAAATTTGAAACAGAGTTAGGGTAAAAATTATATCTAAAATGTTTCTTTAAATTTGTATAATTTAAAAAAAGGAAATTTATGGTAAAAAAAACAAAAATTGTGGCAACTCTCGGACCAGCTAGTGATAATAAACAAACGATATTAGAAATGGTAAAAAATGGAGTTAATGTATTTAGGTTAAATTTTTCTCACGGAACTCATGAGTATCATAAAAAAAATTTAGATATTGTAAGGGAAGTTGAAAAAGAATTAGGCATTAGAATAGGTGTTCTTCAAGATATTAGCGGTCCAAAGATACGCATAGGAAAACTAGAAAATACTTTTACATTAAAAATAGGCGATCATATAGTTTTTAAAAAAGAAGAAATTCTTGGAAAACAGATAATGGAAAATCGTTATGAGACATGTATAAATCATCCCGAAATTTTAGATATGTTAAAACTTGGTGAATATATTTATCTTTATGATGGTGCTGTTAGAGCAAAAGTTATCAAGGTTGGTGAATATGTTGAAACCATAATAGAAAACGATGGTGTTATCACATCTAATAAAGGTGTAAATTTCCCAAATACAAGGATAAATGTAGATATAATAACACAAAAAGACAGATTAGACATGGAGTGGGGAGCTAAAAATGGCGTAAATTTTGTAGCTATATCATTTGTGCAAAATGCTAATGATGTTATAAAAGCTAGAAAGATATTATCTGAGTTTAATTCTACAGCAAAGCTATATGCTAAAATAGAGAAATTTGATGCGGTTGAAAATATTGATGAAATTTTAGAAATTTGTGATGGTATAATGGTAGCAAGAGGCGATCTTGGCATAGAAGTTCCGTTTTATGAAGTTCCAAATATACAAAAAATGCTCATAGCAAAAGCAAATAATATGAATAAACCAGTTATCACAGCAACTCAAATGATGCTTTCTATGACAGAACATGACAGAGCAACAAGAGCTGAAATAAGCGATGTTGCAAATGCTGTTTTAGATGGAACCGATGCTGTTATGCTCAGTGAAGAGAGTGCTATTGGAAAACATCCGCCTCTTGTTGTAAAAGCAATGGCGAATACGATAAAAGAAACAGAAAAGCTTTATCCTTATAATAAATTTGATAAATTTAGTTTTTTTGATGAAACAGATATGATAGCATCAAGTGCATCTAAGCTTGCTACAAATATAGGAGCAAATGGTATACTTTCTATAACTGGATCTGGAAAATCAGCTATAAAAATGTCAAGAAATAGACCAAAGATGGATATATTAGCAATAGCTCATGATGAGCAAACTGCACATTCTTTATGCATGGTTTGGGGTGTTGAACCTATAATGGTAAAAGATAAAATTAGGGTTGATGATCTTATTGCAAACATTATAAAAGATGGAGTAAAAGAACATTTTATAAAAGATGATAGTGTTTATGTTATGACAGCAGGTTTTCAAACAGGAATAGAAGGTAGCACAAACTATATTCGTATCATTAAAAAAGATCAGATTGATTATTATAAAAATTTATGATTCAATAAAATTATAATTTATTTTTGTTATGTATTAAAATAAGCCTAAAAAACATTTTGATTTTAGGCTTATTAATAGTATAAAATTGTATATAAATTTAACGCCACTTTACAAATTGTAGTTAAGTATAACCATGTATTTTAAGTTTTTACCATCTTTAAATTTGTTCATAGCTTTAGGCGCAATATTTAAAAGCTTCTTAAATCTAGCTTTTTGCTTGTCATCTTTTCAAGGCGGATTATGATTAAATCATACTAATAATATAATTTCTTTAGTGATAAATAAGAACAAGCAATCACCGCATATTTAGGCGTAGAATTTTGGTTTTTACAAAATGTTTCTAAATAAGTATCATTTTATTACGAATTTTTTACACTCATAAAATCTTTATTTGCAAAGATGATTTTAGTAAAATTTTACCATATCTTTATCTCGCGAAAGATTTTATAATAAATATAAGCTTAAAAATTTATATTTATTATAAAATTTAAAAATTTATAGATAAATATCACTGATAACTCACATATAAAATGATATTATTTCATATAAAGAATAAATATAGATGTTTTAAATAAAAATATCTTTAATTTATTCTTATCTTAATTATAAAGGATATTTCATGAACCATAATGATTCAAGAAGAAAGTTTATCAAACTTGCAGGTGTTGGTGTAGGTGCTAGTATGCTTGGTGGATCAAATTTAATGGCTAAACCAATTGATGTAAAAGATGTTAAATTTGATGAAGAATATGATGTTGTTGTTATAGGAACAGGTTTTGCCGGACTTGCAGCAGCAGCAAAAGCAGCAGAAAAAGGTTTAAGTGTTCTTGTGATTGAGAAAATGGGTAGAGTTGGTGGAAATTCAACCATAAATGGTGGTGGAATGGCAGTTCCAAACAATCCTATTCAAAAAGAAAGAAATATTAAAGATTCAAAAGAAATTTTTATCAAAGATTGCTTAAAAGCGGGACTTGGCATTAATCATGTTGAACTGCTTGAAACAATAGTAGATAGAGCTGCTGATTCTGTATCTTTTGCAGAAAAATGCGGTACAAAATTCCAGCACGAACTATCATGGTTTGGCGGTCACTCAGTCCCTAGAACAATTGTTACTGAAAATAATAGCGGCTCAGGAATAATCATCCCTATGTCAAAATATGTTGAAGAAAATGAAAAATGCAAACTTTACAAAAGAACAAAATTTGATGAGTTTGTGCTTGACGAAACTGGTAGAGTTGTAGGAATAAAAGCTAGAGTTAATTATAGATTTGATTCAAAATTACTTAATGACGATAAAGAAAACAAAAGCGGTGAAGTTAAATATTTTGGTGCAAAAAAAAGGTGTTGTATTAGCATCAGGCGGTTTTGGTATGGATAAATTTTATAGAAAATTACAAGATCCAAGAATTCCTGATGATATGGATTCTACAAATCACCCAGGAGCAACTGCTGGTGCTATGGCTAAAGCATTTGAAATCGGAGCTTGTCCGGTTCATGTAGATTGGATTCAATTTGGTCCATGGGCTAGTCCAGATGAGAGAGGTTTTGGAGTGGCTCCGATTTTAACTCAACAAGGTTTATTTAAATATGGAATAGCTGTTGATGTAAAAACAGGAAAGCGTTTTATGAATGAGCTTGCTGATAGAAAAACAAGAGCTGACGCTGAATTTGTAATACTAAGAAAAGATCCTAAGGCCAACCCAGTTGCGATAGGAACTGAAAATACATTTGGTCCAGAAATTAAAAATGTAATCCAAAAAGGCTTAGATAGTGGCGTTATGAAAAAATACAACACACTTGATGAGGTTTCACAAGCTTACAAAATTCCAGCCTCTGCTTTAAAAGAAAGTGTTAAAAAATACAACGACGGAGTTAAATCTGGAAAAGATGAATTTGGCAAACCAGTTGAAACAACAGGCGGAATTGATATTTCAAAACCACCATTTTATGCTGAGCGCGGCGTTCCAAAACTTCATCATACAATGGGCGGAATTAAGATAAACACAAAAGCACAAGTTATTTCTATTAATACAAAAAAACCAATACCTGGGCTTTATGCAGCAGGTGAGGTTACAGGTGGAACACACGGAGCTAGCAGACTTGGAAGCGTGGCAATCACTGATTGTTTAACTTTTGGAATGATAGCTGGAGAAAATATCTAACTTTTAAGTTGCCCAAATTTTTGGGCAACTTTTCTAAGGAAAAACAATGAAATATATGCGACTTTTGTTTAGTTTTTTATTTTTTGCCTGTATTTCAAATACACTACTTGGCGAAGAAAATTCATCTAAAAGTGCGATTGTTTCTATTTTAGAAATTAGTGATGAGCTTAGAGCAAAACACAAAATCAAACCACATCACGCAAAGCTTTATTTTGATTGTATCCACTGCCATACAAATCAAGGAGATAATCCTGCTAAATTTAAAAACCCAGGAGATGAGGACTGTTTATCGTGTCATAAAAGCAAAGAGCATATGGCTAAAAGAACAGGATTTATGGATACTTTGAAAGCAAATCCGCATAATTCGGTTCATGATGGACCAAATTTGTATTGTGATGAATGTCATATGGAGCATTCAAAATCTATAAATATGTGTGATGAGTGTCACGAGGCTGAAGTTAAACAATGGATGAGGCCTACACCATGAAAAAGAAAATTTTATCATTTATTTGCATTGGTTTTTTAATCGGAGTTGTTGTTTGTTACGCTATGTATGAGGGCGTTACAAGAACTAGTGGGGAGAAATTTTGCATAGTTTGCCATGAAATGGCACCAATGCTTGCTTCTTATCATAACGATGTTCATGGTGGTGCTGGAAAAATGGGCATAAAAGCTCAGTGTGTAGACTGTCATATGCCACATAATAATATTTTTAACTACATTTTTACAAAGGCTAAAAATGGAGTAGTTGAAGGATACATACATTTCTTTAAAGATGTTGATCAAATAAATTGGTTAGAAAATAGAAAAAATAGATTAAGGTTTGTGTTTGATGATGGATGTTTGAAGTGCCACGCAAATTTTCAAAACTTGCCTGAAATTAGCCCAAAAGGTAAGCAAATGCACGAGCATTATACGAGTTTGTTAAATACAGACAAAAAAATTGGTTGTGCTAGTTGCCATTTGGAGGTTGGACATAGTAATTTAAGAAGCGTGTTAAATTACTATGCCAAAGAACCTGAATATGAAATTTATAAAGATAAACCAAAAATGCTTGAAGAAAAAGATAAAATTGTAAAAGAATTAAGTGAGCAAAAATAATGTAGATTAGACAAAGGAGTATAAAATGAAAGTTTGTTTGATGAGAATAGACCATAAGATGACAGAAATTTTAAGTTCTATTTCAAAACAATTTAAAATTTCATTTTACTCTTTTGAGGCATTTTTCGATATACCTATAATTTTAGATCACAAAATTCGCTATGATGCTTTTGTGCTAAATATTTATAATGATTATAAAAGTGGGATTGAGTTTGTAAAATCTTTAAAAGAAAGCTCAATTCAAGCGCCTGTTATAGTAATTTTAAATCAGATAAGTGCTAATTTGATAAAAGAACTTTATTATATTGGGTGCGATGATTTTATTTTAAAAACAAATGAAATAATTTCAGATTCTGCACAAATTCTTTTTAAAATTTTAACTCATTGTAAATATAATAAATCTCTTGTTTATCATATAAAAAAAGGTGTTTATTTTAATGTTGATTTATCATGTCTTTTTGTTGGAAAGAATGAAATTTATCTTGGAAGAAAAGAGTCTAAGCTTTTAGAAATTTTACTTAGACATCGTAGAAAAGTTGTTACTATGAGACAAATAGAAATTTTTGTTTGGGGTAATGAAATTCCTAGAGATGAAGCTTTTCGCTCTCTTGTAAGACAATTAAGATCAAAAATTCCCTTTGAAATAAAAAATTTTAAGGGAATTGGATATAAAATTCCATAATACTCTTTTTATATTAGAGTAAGATTTTTAAACCATATATTTATTTTAATTTATGTTGTAAATTAAAATAAAGCTTTTATAAAGCCGTTTTATTTAATAGATCCTAACATAACTTATAAATTTATTAAAAACTTATCTCTTTTATATCCGCAACTCTTAAGAATGCTTTGTAAATTTGACCTATGATTGCAATTCTATTTGATTTTATAGACTGATTTTCTACATTTATCATAACATTATCAAAAAAGTAATCTATATGATTTTTAAGACTAAATAGAGAATTTAAGTATATTGTGCAATCTTTTTCATTAAGATTTAGTTTATTAAATTCGCTATGAAGATTTTTTTCAGCATCTAACTCAAATAAATTTGTATCAACTTCTATTATATCTTCATTTTTGATAATATTTGCAAGTCTTTTAAAAGTATCAAATTTATCCTTAAAACTCTCATCTTTGCTTATCTCATCAAGTGCTTTTATGGCATTATCAAGTTTTTTGATATCTCTTTGACCGCTATTTATACAAGCTTTAACGATAGACGCATTTGCATCATACATTGTCATCATTCTATCAAGTATAAAATCAATTAAAGTGTTTACATCAAATTTAGCATAATTTGGCGATATTTCTTTTAAAATGGCATTTATATCAAAACTTAATGTTTCATTTAAAACTATTCTCAAAATTCCGTTTGCAGCCCTTCTTAAGGCATAAGGATCTTTATTTCCAGTTGGAATTTTATTTATGCTAAAAAGCGCCATAAGGGTATCTAGTTTGCAAGAAAGCGAAACTAAAGCTGAAAACAGGTTACTTGGAAGCTCGCTATTTTCGCCTGTTGGCAGATATTGTTCTTTTATGGCTGTGCAAACTAGCTCATGTTCGCCAGCATTTTTTGCATAATATCCACCCATAATACCTTGAAGTTCGCTAAATTCTCCTACCATCAAACTAACAAGGTCTGTTTTGCTTAGCATTATTGATCTTTCTAAAAGCTCATTTATATTTGAAATATTAAATTTACTAAGCTCATCTTTGTATAAATTTGCTAGAATTTGTGCTAATTTTGCTTCGCTTTTTTCTTTTTGCTCTATGCTTCCAAGTTCTTTCATGTACACAACATTTTCTAGCATTTTTGAGTCAAATTTTGTTTTTAGATCACTTTGCCAAAAAAACATTGCATCACTAAGTCTTGCCCTTAAAACCTTTTCGTTTCCTTTTATTATAAGCGAATAATCATCACTAATGGCGTTACTAACTACGATAAATCCATTTAATAACTTACTATCTTTAAAAACAGGAAAATATCTTTGATTTACTTTCATAGAAGTTATGATAACTTCACTTGGAACATCTAAAAACTCATTTTCAAATTTACCAAGAAGTGCAGTTGGATACTCTGTTATAGCGACAACTTCGCTTAAAAGTTCATTGTCTATTTGTATTTTTATGTTGTGTTTTTGCTCTAAATTTTTAAATTCTGTTAAAATCTTGTTTTTTCTCTCTTCGTCTTTAAGTATTATCCCGTTTTGATATGTTTTGCTAAAATATTCATCTATAGTGTTAAATTTAACTTTATCATATCCATATGCTTTGTGCGGAAAAAATGCTTTATCACTTTGTATGCCAAAAACACTCATTTCAACACTTTCATCTCCTAGCATACAAACTATAGATGTTATCGGTCTTATAAACTCAAACTCGCCATTTCCCCAACGCATAGATTTGCCAAAATTTAAAGATAATAAAAATTTATTTATCATTTCACCTAAAATTTCTTTTGAATTTTTGCCTATTTTTTCTTCTTCGTAGTATAAAACTTCTTTTGCGTTTATTTCTTTAAATTCAAGTTCATTTTCACTAATACCACATTTGTTTGCAAAACTAAGAGCAGCTTTTGTCCAAACTCCATCTTTTTGTGCGACATTTCTTGGTGCACCTATATTTTGTATAACGCTATTTGGCTGTTTGCTTAAAAATTCATTATGAGAAAAGATAAGTCTTCTTGGTGTATAAAAAAACTCAAATTTGGTTTTTAAGCTGTATTCTTCTAATATTTTTTCCCATTTTGTTTTTATATTTGGAAGCTCTTTTAAAAATGGTATAGCAGGTAGTTCTTCAACTCCAATTTCAATCAGTAATTTCATCTTTTTTCCTATCTTTTATAATTTTATTTATCTCATCTCTTTTTCTGTTTTTTTCATTCATCTGTTTGTTAAATCCAATTATCATAAATGCCATAAAAATACAAAATGCCGTTATGATGATAAAATCTATCATTTTATGATAAGTTCCTTTTGACCTTTATAATTCCAAAATAACGCTTCTTTCAAATCCAAGTTGTCATTTAACTTTTTAGAGCGTGAAAAAAGTTTGATTTTTCCAAACTCAGTGTGTAAATATCCATTTTTTACATCGCCAACTATATTTGTTATGATATCACCGCTTCTTGCTTCGTTTATATTTTTAAAATCAATTTTGTATTTATCTATATTTGTAATTTTATCATAAGAATTGATAATTTTTGCACTAGTTATCTCAAAATTTCCATCATAAATTTCGCTTTTATAAGCTATCAAATCATAAATTTTCCCAACATCAACCACTGCGTTTTTGTCAAAAACAAATACGCTTTCTCCGTGTCCTTGAGAAATCACATATCCAGCTTCATCTTTGTAAATTACAGCTGCTTTTTGTATGAGTGTTTTGGTATTAATTTGTTGATTTTTATAAATTTCATTTATAGTTTTTGTCGCTAAATCAATACTTGTTTTTTCGCTATTTATGCTAAAACAAAGTGGCAAATGATCTGAAATTTCAAAGTAGTTAATATCAGCTTTGCAAATCCCAAAACTTCCTTTTTTGTAGTATGGTGAACTTTCAAAAAAACTTTGTGATAATAAAACATGATCTATTGCGCGCCTACTTTTGTGAGAAATTTGAGAATTTACTGGCACTTCATCCCAAAGGTTTGTAAATTTATTTATCCTTATAATATCGTTTAGTAAGAAATTATCTCCTAAATCGCTGTTAAAATCTCCTAGTAAAATTAGATTTTTTTTGCCGTTTTTGATTGTTTCATTTATAGCTTGATAAAGTGTTGTAGCTGCAGCTTTACGGTGTCTTATTGGGTTTTTGGCAGCTGGAAAGTGATTTATAAATATACTAAACTCGCTATCATCAAATTTAAAATCTGCTCTTAAAATATCCCTTGTTTTTACGCTTTTTACGGCATAGTTTTTTGTGCTTAAAATTTCTATTTTAGACATAACTCCAACTCCAAAAGGCGAAGTTTTATCTTTTGTAAATTTATAGAATTTATAACCACTTTGTTTTGCTAAATCTTGCAAAGTTGAGTAGTTTTCAACTTCTTGTAGTGCGATGATATCTGGGTTTATTTTGTTTATAACCTCACTTAAATTTGAGAGTTTTTCTTGATATTTTTTTGTATTCCAAGAAGATTTTTTGATATTAAAGTCATAATATTCTGTTCCATCAAATTTATCATCAAAAAGATTTTCTACATTATAAGTTGCGATTTTTAGCTCACTTGAATATAAAAAAACAAAAGATATTATAAGTAAAAATATTTTTTTCATTTTCTAAACTCGAAATTTTTTATATTTTGTCTAATTGCTTCATAAGCTATTATCCCAACACTCATAGCTAAATTTAAACTTCTGCCACTTTCTCCCATTGGTATTGTTATAGCATTTTTCCAGTTTTTTTTCATAAAATCCATTGGTAGCCCTGTGCTTTCACCACCAAAAAATATAAAATCGCCACTTTTGAATTTAGTATCATAATATAATTTATCTGTCTTTGTGGTTGCAAAGTGAAATTTATCAAAGTCGCTGTTTGTATTTAAAAAATCATCCAAACTTTCCCATATTTTAGGATTTAATTTTTTCCAGTAATCAAGTCCAGCTCTTCTTACAGCTTTTTCGTCAATATCAAAAACGGTTGGTTTTATAATGTGTAAATTTAGATTTGCATTTACACAAAGCCTGCCTATGGCGCCAGTATTTTGTGGAATTTGTGGATGAACTAAAACTATGTTAAACATCTAAAAAATTACTGTTTTGTTGTTATAAACAAAAATTCTATCATCAAACACAAGATCAAGTGCTGCAGCAAGGACATTTCTTTCGATATTTCTACCTACTTTCTGCATATCTTGCCAACTCATCTCATGATTTACTCTTGCTACATCTTGAGTTATTATTGGTCCTTCATCAAGGTCGTTATTTACAAAATGTGAAGTTGCACCAATGATTTTTACACCTCTTTCATAGGCTTGTTTATAAGGATTTGCTCCTATGAATGCAGGTAAAAATGAGTGATGAATGTTAATGATTTTGTTTTCATAAATATTTACAAAATTTGGTGACAAAATTCTCATATATTTTGCTAAAACCATATAATCAAAACTAAATTTACTAAGTAAGTTTAAGATATCTTGTTCATGATCTTCCCTTTTTGTTCCATTGCTTTCAACACAATAAAACTTAATGCCAAATTTCTCTACAAGTTCTCTTAAATCATCGTGATTTGCAATTACAGCCAAAATATTCGCATTTAATTCACCACTGCTATGTTTTATTAGCATATCTCCCAAGCAATGAGTTTCTTTTGTGGCTAGTATAATTATATCTTTTTTGCTAGATTTTTTTAAAACTATATTTGCTTCGCTGCCAAGCATTGCACTAAGTGTGCCACAAAATGCAGTTTCATCTATACTTTTTTCGCAGTCTATTTCGGCTCTATAAAAAAATTTATTAACTTCATGATCGACAAATTCGTGATTTTTTGCTATATTTAATCCAAATTTAAATATAGTATCAGATATTCTATATATCAATCCTTTTTGGTCTTTGCAGTCGATTTTTAGTATGTATTTTTCCATAATTTTAACCTTTTAAAAAAGGTGCATTTTATCAAAATTTCACTTTTAAGTAGTTTAATTATTTTTAATCAAAAATTTATCTATTTCTTCTAGCTTTCTTCTTTTGATTTCTATTCCGATATTTTTACCACTAAACCCATCTTTTATAACATCGCTTGAAGATATATTTGTTTTAAAGGTATTATTATAAATTCCTAGATTTTTTGCTATATTTACGAGTTCTTTCGTATCTAATCCAAGCCAGTTAGAAAGTGGCATTTCAAGGCTAGTTATAAGAAGATCTTTTTTTGTTGGATTTTGGAAAAATGGCTCATTTAGTATTTTTTTATATTGAAAAGATAAATTTAAATGTTTTAAAAGTTTTGATTTATTGCATTTTGTTATATTTGAAAATTTATATAAAAAATACATATCATTATCAACAAGTTTAAATCCATCATTTAAATTTTGACAAATTTTTTCAAATTCATTTTTTGTTATTTCTATACCAAAAACAATCGGACAAAGATTAAGTTTGTAAAGGCATTTAAATGCTTTTTCTTGAAATTTTCCCTTAAACATTTTTATCATTTCAAGGCGAATTCTATCTTTACTAAGATCATTTAAATCAATATTTTTCATAATTTCAAAGCTGTTTTTATCTATATTTAGATTAAATCTTGCTACAAATTGGATAGCTCTTAAAACTCTAAGACTATCTTCTTTAAAACTCTTTGCATCAATAATTTTTAAAATTTTATTTTCTAAATCATTTTTTCCACCCCAAAAATCCAAAAGTTTTCCATCAAATATATTTAGCATTAGCGAATTTATAGTAAAATCGCGTCTTTTTGAAGCTAATTTTTCGTCATTGCAGACACTAACTTCAAAAGCTTTGTGGCCATGACCTATCTTGGTTTCAGTTCTTGGAAGAGAAATATCGATATTTTTATATTTATAAACAAAATAGCTTTTACCAACGCCAACTGCACCGATTTTTTGCATTAAAAGTTCAAATTTATCTTTAGAAATATCATAAACTTCTATATCATAATCGATATTTTTGATATTAAGTAGTTTGTCTCTAACGCTGCCGCCAACAAAATATGCTCTATTTGTATATGGTTTTAAAAAATCAATAACTTCTTTTAAGTCGTTATTTTCGCAATTCATCTAGTCTATTTTCGATGCTAGCAAGTAAAAATTCTAAAAATTTTATTGTTAAATCTAGTCTTAAACTTATATCGCCTTTTGTATTTTCGTTTAAGCCTTCAAACAACACCAAAATTCTCTCTTTTGTATTTTGTAAAAAAATCTGCTCTTTTGTGTTGTTATCGCCATCTATTTGATTAAGCTCTTGTTTGATTTGTGCTATATTTTGTGCATTATCATCAACTTTTTGCTCACTTTTAAATATCTGCTGTTCTCTTTCTTGTTCTAATTCTGCACTGATTTCATCAGCTACGCTTTTTGCCAAGTCTTCTAGTTTCATATTTTTATCAACCATCTTTTAAATTCGTTTATTTCTTCATCAGTTTTTAAATTTACAAAAAAATCAAGCATATACTCATTTACATCTTTATATTTTTTTCTAAGCCCGGAAATTCTGCGTATTGCATTTGTCGCATCTTTGTTGTGTGGGTCTGATTTTAATATATTTTTATATACCAAAAGTGCATCATCCTTAAGACCTTGAGACTCATAAATAAGAGCCTCTGTTATAGTATTATTTCTCATATCTTGTTACATAGTTAGCTATAATGCTGCCTATCTCGCTAGTTGTGCATATTTCTTTAGCACCAAATGCTGCTAAATCTTTTGTTCTATAACCATCTTTTAAAGTTTGTTTTACAGCATTTTCTATACATTTTGCCGCATCTTCTTCATTAAAAGCATATCTTAGCATTAAAGCTGCACTTAAGATAGTTGCCATTGGATTTGCTATACCTTGATTTGCTATATCTGGTGCACTTCCATGAATTGGTTCATAAATGCCAACTTTACCACCTATGCTAGCACTTGGCAAAAGTCCGATAGAGCCACAAATCATACTTGCTTCATCGCTTAAAATATCGCCAAATAGGTTTTCTGTTAAAATCACATCAAATTGTTTTGGATCTCTAATGATTTGCATTGCAGCATTATCAACATACATAAAACTTAGTTTTACATCCAAATAATCTTTTGCAACTTCATTTACAACTTCACGCCATAAAGAGCTTGTTTCAAGGACATTTGCTTTATCAACAAGACATAAACTTTTTTTTCTTTTTTGTGCTATTTCAAAGCCTATTTTTGCTATTCTTTGTATCTCTTGTTTTGAATAAATCATAGTGTTATATGCTTTATCGCTCTCTTGTTTTCTTGGTTCGCCAAAATATATGCCGCCTGTTAACTCTCTAAGAACTACAAAATCAACGCCTTGTACAACTTCTTTTTTTAAATTTGAGGCGTCTATTAACTCATCAAAAATTGTTGCTGGTCTTATATTTGCAAACACTTCTAAATTTTTTCTAAGTTTTAAAAGTCCGCTTTCTGGTCTTTTATCGCGCGGTAGATTGTCCCATTTTTCTCCGCCAATTGCACCAAAAAGCACAGCGTCGCTACTTAATGCTTTTTGCAAAGTTTCATCTGGAAGTGGTTCGCCAAATATATCATAAGCAGCTCCTCCCATTTGACAATATTCATAATTGAACTCTATATCAAATTTACCACTTATTGCATCTAGTACTTTTATCGCTTCATCTATGATTTCAGGACCTATACCATCGCCTTTTATTACACAAATATTATATCTTTTCATATAAATTAACCTCAATTTTATTTTATTGAATTTTTAGCGTATTTTATCAAGCCGCCACAGCTTAAAAGATTTTGCATAAACTCAGGAATTGGTTTAAATTTATATGTTTTTCCTGTAGTTAAATTTTTAATTTTTCCATTTTTTAAATCAATATTTATTTCATCACCCTCATTTATTTCCTCTGTTTGATTAATTTCTAATATTAAAAGACCTGTGTTAAAACTGTTTCTATAGAAAATTCTTGCAAAAGATTTTGCTATAACGCAGCTTATTCCAGCTGCTTTTAGCGCAATAGGAGCATGTTCTCTACTGCTACCGCATCCAAAATTTTCTCCAGCTACTATAAAATCACCTTGTGAAATTTTAGATGAAAAACTACTATCAGCATCCTCCATTATGTGTTTAGCTAATATGTTTTCATCTGAAGTATTTAGATATCTCGCTGCTATTATTATATCTGTGTCGATATTGTTTCCAAATTTCCAGACCTTGCCTTGCATAAAACTACCTTTTTTTAAATTTATGTATTTTATCAGAAATTTGTTTTTAAAATAATAAAATTTACCAAAATATCATCCATAAAGCAACTATGCTAAGAAAAATAGCTGAAAGTTTTGGATTAAAGATATGTTTTGCGATAAACTTTTTAAAAAAAGTTCTTTCGCATTTAGTATGTGTAACTTTGTTATCTTTGATTTTATTTGATACAAAAAAGTAACCAATCTATCAAAAAAACCTTTATAATTATGGGAAAATCCCATAATTATTTTTTAACTTTCTTTAAATAATTTAAAAGCTATATTTTTGGTTCGTGAGTTGATATCTTTATCTTTTTGAGTTGCTTTTATTTTTGTTACATATTTTTCTAAAAGATCATGGCTGTTTATTTTAAGCTTATTTTGGGCTGGCACAACTTGCGTGTATTCTCCATCTTCTTTAAGTTCATAAGCTAAAACATTATCTCTTAGTTGAATGTGTAAAATTTCTTGTAAAGTATTTTTATGTTTTTGTTCGTAAATAGGCGTCATAAGTTCAAATCGTCGCTCTAAATTTCTTGGCATCCAATCAGCACTAGATATGTAAAATTCTGGATTTGAGTGTTTAAAATAAAATATCCTTGCATGTTCAAGGTATTTACCGATAATAGAGCGAACTCTTATATTTTCACTTAAATCTTTTACCCCTGGTTTCAAGCAACAAATTCCGCGTATTATAAGATCTATCTTAACTCCTGCTCTACTTGCATCATAAAGTGCATCTATCATATCACTATCAACAAGTGCATTCATTTTTGCTATGATTAAACCCTCGCTTCCTTTGTCTTTTTCATTTTTTATCATTTCAAGTAGTCTTGATTTTATTTGCATTGGCGACATAGAAAGACTATTTAAAGTTCTGTTTTTGCTATATCCAGACAAGATATGAAAGAAGTCTGTGGAATCTTTTGCAAATTCTTCTTTGGTAGTAAAATAACTAATATCTGTATAAATTTTAGCACTTCCGCCATTGTAGTTTCCAGTTCCAAGATGCATATAAAATTTAAGTTTGCCATTTTGTTGGCGTATGATTTGAGTAACTTTTGCATGGACTTTAAATCCAGCAATTCCGTATATCACATGTGCACCTGAGTTTTCAAGAGCTTTTGCCCAATGAAGATTGTTTTCTTCATCAAACCTAGCTTTTAATTCAACCATAACAGTAACTTGTTTGCCATCGCTTGCTGCATCTATTAGCGACTGAACTATTGGTGAGTTTTTTTCAACTCTGTAAAGAGTCATTCTTATGGATATTACTTTTGGATCTTTTGATGCTTCTTTTATAAGAGTTGCCACTGGATCAAAACTTTCATAAGGTTGATATGTCAAAACATCAGTTTTATCAAGAGTATCAAAGATAGATACATTTTCATCAAATGGTTGTAATACTTTTGGTGTATAAAGTGGCAAACCAAGATGTAAGAAGTTTTTATTTCCAACTATTTGCCAAAGCGAGTCAAGTGTTAATGGTATGGAGTATTCATATATGTCTTTTTTGAAAATTTTCATATGCAAATTTAAAAATTCTAAAATTTCAGGATCAGCGTTGGCTTCTATTTGAAGTCTTACAAAAGCACCTTTTCTGCGAAGTTTTAGACCCTGTTCTAATATCATCATAAAATCATCAGCTTCTTCTTCTTCTATTACAATATCTGCGTTTCTTGTAACTTTAAATGTTGCCGAGCTAATGATCTTATATCCTGGGAAAATCTCTTCGGCATGTTTTCTAACTATGCTTTCTATTGGCACATAAGTAGTGTCATCTGCTTCAAAAAATCTTGGAATTACTCTTGGGATTCTTATCATTCCAAATTTCATATGGTCACTGTGTTCTGGATCAATGATTTTTACAGCTAAAGAAAAACTAAGGTTGTTTAGATGAGGAAATGGGTGTGTTGCATCTACCGCAATTGGGACAATAACTGGCATTATATTTGAGAAAAAATACTCATCTGCTTTTTGTTTTAAATTTGTGTTTAGCTCATCATAATTTTTTATAAAAAGACCATTTTTAGAAAGTTCTTTTGTAATATTTTTATAGTGGTTTTCAAGGGTAATTTTTTCATTTTTAAGATATTCCCTTATCTCTCTTAACTGATTAATTGGTGCCATTCCATCGTTGCCACTTACCACAACTCCAGCTACAAAAAGTTGTTTTAAACCAGCTATTCTAATCATATAAAACTCATCTAAATTTGTTGTATAAATAGCTATAAATTTAAGTTTTTCCATTAATGGAATATTTTTATCACATTGAGATAAAACTCTTGAGTTAAATCTAAGCCAAGAAAGTTCTCTATTTATATAATCATTTTTGTCTTTTGCCATAACTTATTCCTCATAGATAAATTTTATAGTTTGCATTTTACCTAGTTTTTGCTTGATAAAAGTTTTATTTGATTAAAATGTTTCTAAAATGTAGTTTTAAATTTTTCTTAGTTTTGCTATCTCATCACGCAGTGCTGCTGCTTTTTCAAATTCAAGCTTAGAAGCAGCATCCATCATCTGTTTTCTAAGCTCTTTTACTATTTTAGCTCTCTGGCTTGCTGGCATTTTTTCGCTATTTTTACTAACTCTGTAAATTTCTGCCCCATCTTCTATTTTTAAGCTTTCTTCAATGTTTCTTGTGGCACTTTTTGGTGTGATATTATTAGCTTTATTATACTCATCTTGAAGCTTTCGTCTTTGCTCTGTTGTATCAATGGCTTCTTTCATAGATTTTGTTATTTTTTTACAAAACATTACAACTTCGCCATTTAAATTTCTAGCAGCTCTTCCTATGGTTTGTATAAGGCTTGTTGTAGAGCGCAAAAAACCTTCTTTGTCTGCGTCCATTATAGCAATTAAAGAAACTTCTGGCAAATCAAGTCCCTCACGAAGTAAATTTATACCTATTAACATATCATAATTTCCGCTTCTTAAGCCTCTTATCAACTCGTTTCTCTCGATAGCATCGATATCTGAGTGCATGTATTTTACCTTAAGCCCAAGTTCTAGATAGTATTTTGTGAGCTCTTCTGCCATTTTTTTGGTTAAAACAGTTACAAGAATTCTCTCTCCTCTATCTATGACTTTTTTTGCCATATCGTGCAGCACTTCGACTTGGTTGTCACTATCTTTTAAGGTGATTTTAGGATCAAGAAGTCCAGTTGGTCTCATAATTTGATGAAATACATTTTTTCCACTTAGTTCTAACTCATACTCATTTGGGGTAGCTGAAACAAATAAAAATTTAGCCTTTTTTGATATAAACTCATCAAATTTCAAAGGGCGGTTATCAAGTGCTGAGGGAAGTCTAAAACCATACTCTACAAGAGTTTCTTTTCTACTTCTATCTCCTGCATACATACCACGAAACTGAGGCAAACTTACATGGCTTTCATCAATTATAACAAGATAATCATCAAAATTTATCTCATAATAATCAAAAAGTGTGTATGGTGTTTCACCTGCCTTTTGCCCTGTTAG
Organism: Campylobacter sputorum; assembly: GCF_002220775.1. NCBI lineage: Bacteria > Pseudomonadati > Campylobacterota > Epsilonproteobacteria > Campylobacterales > Campylobacteraceae > Campylobacter > Campylobacter sputorum. The sequence continues at coordinate 1,289,513 of NZ_CP019685.1, read as the reverse complement.
ATAGCGTGCATAGTTTTCAACACCTTTTGTTGATCCTGTTGAACTTAGCATTTCAAGGTCAAACTCAACCCTTTGTTTTAGCCTTGCATACTCTACAACCTTACCTTCTTTTTCAAAGTATTCAAGTCTATCTTCAAGTTCAGACTCAATGCCTTTTATAGCTTCTTTTAGTCTATCAACGCCAACTATAAACTGACTTGTTGGATAGAGTATAAATTTTTTAATCTCTTTTGTTTTTTTGTTTTCTAACACATCAAAATGATACATATAATCTAGCTCATCTCCAAAAAATTCAAGCCTTAGTGCTTCATCGTTATGGTAAGCTGGGTAAATATCAATAGTGTCGCCATTTACTCTAAAATCGCCTCTATCAAAATAGTTATCATTCCTTTTATATCCCATTTCAACTAGTTTTAAAAGCAGTTTTTTTTGACTTAAACTTTTTCCTAGTTCAAAATACATAACCATACCTTGATACTCTTTTGGATTTCCAAGACCATAGTTTGCAGAAACCGAGGCAATTGTTATAACATCATCATAACTTAAAAGTGAAGCTGTCGCACTTAGTCTTAGACGCTCTAACTCTTCATTTACTGAGCTGTCTTTTTCTATGAAAAGATCGTTCCTTGGTATATAAGCCTCTGGTTGATAATAATCATAATAGCTTATAAAATATTCTACATGATTTTTTGGAAAAAATCCCTTAAATTCACTATAAAGTTGTGCCGCTAAGCTTTTATTGTGTGTCATTATAAGAGTTGGTATATCTAAATTTTTAATAATATTTGCCATACTAAAAGTTTTACCACTTCCAGTAACTCCAAGCAAAGTTTGAAATTTATTTCCTGCTTTGATAGATTTTACAATGCCATCTATTGCGTTTTGCTGGTCTTTGTTTGGAGAAAATTTACTAGAAATTTCAAAATTTTTCACTTACTTTCCTTATTATAAAGCTTTTTATGTTACAATTATAAGATTATATCACAAAGTGAGGTTAAGAATGCTTGAAAATGACAATATACTAAATGGTTTAACAAGTAAAGTTAATGAGCTATTAAATAAATATGATGAGATGTGCAAAGAAAACGAAAGGCTTAGAAATGAGCTTGTAAGTGTAAAAGCACAGAATGAAGCAAAATCAAATCAAATAGAAAGATTGGAGTCTGATTTAAAAGATAAAAATATCGAATCAGATGATGTTATCAAAAAGATAGAAGCAGTTCTTGGTAAATGAAAAAAATAGTCATATCGGTAAATTCTCGTGATTATACAATCACATTAGAAGATGAATTTGCTGTGGCTTTTGAAAGAGATATGCAAATTTTTCTTGATGGAAAAAAAACATTTTCGGTTAAAGATCTGCTAACTGCTTTTGTGCAAAAATGTCAAGAAAATTATTTTCAAGATAAAGAGTTAAAAGAGCTTATAAAAAATATAAGCGATGAGTTAAAACATGATGAGGATTATAAATGAAAAAAGGTTTTTCTTTAATAGAGCTTGTGTTTGTTATAGTGATTTTAGGAATTTTAGCTGGCGTTGCTGTGCCAAGACTTACAGCAACTAGAGATGATGCGCAAATAGCAAAACTTAAATCAGATGTAGCAGCTATCCAAAGTGGTTTAGCTTTGGAGCGTAGCACAAGAATGATGAGAGGCGATATGAGTTGGCCTACTAGACTTGATCAAAAATCAGATGGCGTGGATTGCGGTAGCTCATTTTGTGCTGTTACTCAAAATGCTATAAAAGGTGCTTGGAGCACAAGCGATGGTTTAAATTATGAGTTTAAATTTAACAACAGCACAACTTTAAATTTTGTTTATGATAATAATAACGGAACTTTTGATTGTTCTGATGAAAAATGCAAAGGTTATTTAAATTAAATTTCTAAAGACTGAGTTTTGTTTTATTATGAAGTAGCTATTTTGGGTTCAGCCTTAAATCCATTAACATATGAAAGCAAAAACGAGTTTTTAGATGGCGATATAGTAAATATAAATTTACGAAATAAAACCACTATTGGTGTAATAGCAAAGGAGGTTAAAAAACCATCTTTTAAAACTCTGCCAATAAGCTCAAAAAGTCATCTTAAATTTACGCCACTTCAGATAAACTTAGCTAAATTTATATCGTATTATTATTCTAGTTTTATTGGTGTAAGTTATGATTTGTTTGAGCCATATAGCGAATTTAAAAACACAAATTTATATATACAAGAGTCACCAAATTTAAATGAAATTCAAAAAAAAGCTTTTGAATTTATTGATAAACACGATGTTTCACTGCTTTTTGGAGATACTGGAAGTGGCAAGAGTGAAGTGTATATAAGCCACATAGAAAAGGCTTTAAATTCTGGTAAAACGGCACTTTTTTTGATGCCAGAAATTTCTCTTACTCCGCAAATGCAAAAAAGACTTCAGAGCTATTTTGGAGATAGTGTAGGGGTTTGGCACTCAAAAATTAATAAAAATAAAAAAGCCCAAATTTTATCAAAACTTCAAAACGGAGAAATCAAATTAATTGCTGGAGCTAGATCTGCTCTATTTTTGCCATTTAATAATCTTGGATTAGTTATAGTTGATGAAGAGCACGATGATAGCTATAAATCGTCATCAAATCCACATTATAATGCTAGAGATTTAGCGATTTACATATCTAAATTTGGAGTTAAAGTTATATTAGGCTCTGCAACACCTTGTATAACAACTATACAAAAGCAGCCGTATTTTCGTATGAAAGGCACATTTTTTAAGAGCAAAAAAGAGTATATTTTTGATGATAATGAGACATCAATTAGTGAAATTATCGTAGAAAATATCGCAAAATGTTTGGAGCGTAAAAAACAAATTGTTGTGTTTTTGCCAACTAGGGCAAATTTTAAATTTATAACTTGTAAAAGTTGTTTTAGCACGATAAAATGCCCATATTGTTCAGTTTCTATGAGTTATCATAAAAAAGAAAATATGCTTAAATGCCATTATTGCGGCTATGCCACTAAAGTGCCTAAAATTTGTGATAAATGCGGTGGCGATATGCTAGAGGCAAAAAAAATTGGCACAAGTGAAGTTTTAAGCAAACTCAGTGAAATTTTTCCAGAGGCTAAAATTGCTAAATTTGATAGAGATGAGATAACTACTCAAAAAAAATTAGAAAAAATTCTAAAAGATTTTAATGATAAAAAAATTGATATTTTGGTTGGCACACAGATGTTAAGCAAAGGACATGATTATCATAATGTCGAGCTTGCTGTTATTTTAGGGCTTGATGAGTATTTAGAATATAGCGATTTTAGAGCTAGAGAAAAAACCCTTGCTTTAGCAATGCAAGTCGCAGGTAGAGCTGGAAGATTAGAGTATGGAAAAGTTATACTTCAAACAAAAAAAAGAGATTTTTTTGAGAAATTTATAAGTGATTATGACTCTTTTATAAATGAAGAAACTACATTTAGAGATCCTTTATATCCGCCATTTAGCAAACTTATGCGTATAAATATATCATCTAAAAAAGATGAAGAAGCAAATTTTATATGTTTAGAATGTGTGAAAATTTTAGAAAAAATTCTTTTAAAAACAGATGATTTTGAGATAATAGGATACGGTAAATCCCCAATAGAACTTATCGCGTCAAAGTTTAGATACAACATACTTTTAAGAGCAAAATCACATAAACCATTTATAAAGATTTCAAGTTTATTACAAAATAAAAATGTAGATATAGACATTGATCCGATAAATTTTAGTTAAGTTTAATAGCTTTTAAGTAGAAGTTTTGTAGAATGATTTACATTTTTTTTAGGGTTGCTAATGAGAATATTATTTATTTTTTTAATACTTATAACATTTGCTTTTTGTGAAAATGAATCAAATTTAGAAGAACTTACTTGGCCAAATGGCGAAACATTTACCAATTTTTTGGAAAATAATTCTTTACCTCTTAAGCTTTATTATAATTCTTCAAAAGAAGATCAAGAGCTTTTAAGCGAGATTACATCAGGAACAAGTTTTCAAATTTTAAGAGATGATGAAAATATAATTTCGCAAGTTTTGATACCAATAAATGAAGAGCTTCAAATACATATTTATAAAAACAAAGAAAATTTATATGAATTAGAGTTTATACCTATAATTTATAATGAAGAAAGTCATGTTTTAAGCATAAAAATTCAAACATCTCCATATCAAGATATTATAAACGAAACAAATAATAAAATTCTAGCAGATGCTTTTGTAAATGTTTTTAAAAAAAGTGTTGATTTTACAAAATTAAGAAAAGGTGATAGTCTTGTTATAGCTTATACTCAAAAAAGAAGGCTTGGTAGGATTTTTGGCTATCCTGAAATATCTTCAGCTATGATAGAAACAGGCGGTAAAAAATATACACTATTTTTATTTGAGGGAAAATACTATAATGAGAGCGGTAAGACAAATGAAACTTTATTTCTTATAAAACCTGTAAAAAATGCAAGAATATCATCTAGATTTACTAAAAAAAGATTTCATCCGATACTAAAACGATACAGAGCCCATCTTGGCGTTGATTATGCTGCACCAAAAGGAACTCCGATAATGGCAGCTGGTAATGGAAAAGTTAAATTTGTTGGAACAAAAGGTGGATATGGTAAAACGCTAATTATATCTCATGATTATGGCTATGAAACTCTTTATGCACATTTAAATGGTTTTGCTAAAAATATAAAAAGAGGAAAAAATGTCAGACAAGGAGAGATTGTTGCTTATATAGGAAATACTGGAATGTCAACAGGTCCACACCTTCATTTTGGACTTTATGCTGGTAAACAAGCAATAGATCCTGAAAAAGTCGTTAAAATACAAAGAGATTTATTTAAAGGAAAAACAAAAGAGCAGTTCCTTGCTTTGGTTAAAGATAGCAAAAAAATTATAGATGAGTATTTGCAAAATCCTAAAAATCCGCAAAAAGAAGAGGATTTTAGTAACTTTATGGCTCTTTAAGGAGTATTGATGAGTGAAGAACTACAGATTGCTAAAGAGCAGCTCGATTCACATTTTGAAGAAGGGTTAGAAGATGAACTTAGTAGCACCGATATAGCAGAATACCTTAAAACCATAAAGAAAAATGATGATGAACAATATGAAGAGTATTTAGAAAAACTTGACCCAGAGGTGTTGGGTGAAGTTGCTATGGAGATGCCAGATCACATGATAAAAGATGTGATTGAAATACTTCCAAAAGACAAAATAGTAGAAGCGATTGAAGAGCTTGAGAGTGATGATCAAGTAGAACTTTTAAAATATATAAAAGATATAGATGATAAAAAAGCTAGAGAGCTTTTTGATGAGTTAGATGAAGAAGATCAAGCTGACATACTAAAACTTTCTATATATGAAGAAAATGAAGCCGGTGCGTATATGCAAACTGAGCTTTTTAGTGCAAGATCTGATGAGAGTTTAGAAAGTGCCATTCAAAGGCTCAAAAGACTAAAAGAAGAGGGTGAATTAGAAGACATTTATCAGCTTTTTGTAGTTGATGAAGAAAACAAGCTAAAATACTCTATCCCACTTTATGACCTCATAACTTGTAATTTTAAAGATACTATAGGGGATATAGTTAAAAACGCCCCAGAAGATGAGTATAAACCACACTTTGCACTAGATAGCGATAATATAGAAGATGTTGCTACTGATTTTCAAGAGTTTGACCTTAGTGTTTTACCCATTGTAAATAGTAGTGGTGCTTTAGTTGGTAGAATAACAACTGATGATATACATGATTTTATACAAGAGAGTGCTACTGAGCAAATTTATAATCTTGCTGGTCTTGATGATGAAGCAGAAGAAGAGGATGATACTATATATAAGGCTAGCTTATCAAGGGCTTCTTGGCTTTTTTTAAATTTAGTAACAGCACTTTTGGCATCTTTTGTTATAAGTCTTTTTGGTGCCACGATAGAATCTTTTGTCGCACTTGCTATATTAATGCCAATAGTTAGTGGAATGGGTGGTAATACTGGCACTCAAGCACTTACTGTTACAGTTAGAAAACTTGCACTTGGAGAGATAGAATTTAGTGATGCAAAATATGTTTTAAAAAGAGAAATTAGCATAGCTGTAATGAATAGTGTTATTTTTGGCGTTCTTCTTGGCATAGTATCTGCTATATGGTTTAAGACGCCTATGCTTGGAGTTGTTATATGTAGTGCTATGATTATAAATTTATCTTTATCTGGATTTTTTGGGGCAATAATTCCAATGACTCTTAAAAAATTCAAGATAGATCCAGCAGTTGGTTCATCAGTGTTACTTACAACTTTTACCGATATTATAGGATTTCTAAGTTTTTTAGGACTTGCAACATGGATACTGATGTAAAAAATATCAAAATAACTAATTTAAAAAGTAGTAAATTTATAAAGCCTTTTAGTATTGAATTTACCCAAAATGGGATTAATAGAGTTTGGGACTGTATAGAAATACACGATAGTGTTTCTGTATTGCTTTATCATAAAAGTAAAGATGCTTTTTTACTTGTAAAGCAGTTTCGTCCTCCTCTTTGGCATTATCAGATGAAAAATAACATAAAAAGCGATGAAGCCGGTTTTTCTTATGAACTTTGCTCTGGCATAATGGATAAAAATATAGATGAAAAACAAACAGCCATACAAGAAGTCGAAGAAGAAACTGGATTTAGAGTAAAAGATTTACAAAAAATTATAACAACATATGCATCTTTTGGCGTTTCATCAAATAGGCAAAGTTTGTTTTTTGCTTTTATTGACGATGATATGAAAGTATCAAATGGCGGTGGCATTGATGATGAAAGCATAGAGTTGGTTTATATTTCAAGAAATGAAGCTATGAGTTTTGCTTATGATGAAAGTAAAGCAAAAGCAGCTAGTTTAATATTCGCTTTTATGTGGTTTTTTGAAAAAAATATATAGGTTTATTTATTTTTATTTATTTATTTATTTTTTTTTTTTTTGATATAATTCCTCGCATAAAAAAGAGGGGGTTATATGTTTATTAGAAAAAAAGATAATTCACAACAAATTCCACAAGAAAATTTGGAATACAAAAAGCTTCAAACTGAAAATTTACAGCTAAAAGAAGAAATTGTTAAGCTTAAAGAAGAGCTTGAAAAAACTACGATAGATGATAAATTGTCTATTTTTAAAGAAGAAGTATTGCAAGCATTGCTTGTGATGACAAAAGACAATATATCTGTTATACAAAGTGATTTGGCTAAAAATGTCGAATATATTCTTAATGTTAGAAAAAAAGCTGAAGAAACGGGTATTAATGGTGTAGCATTAGAAAATTTTAGCAACACCATAACTGAAACTTTTCAAAATGTCTCTTATACTTCAAATGAAACTTTATCTAGTGCAGAAAGCTTACATAAGGTTGTTAATGATATTTCAAATGTAGTAAATTTAATAAAAGATATTTCAGATCAAACAAATTTACTTGCACTAAATGCTGCTATTGAAGCAGCTAGAGCTGGAGAAGCAGGAAGAGGATTTGCTGTGGTTGCTGATGAAGTTAGAAAATTAGCAGAAAAAACACAGAGTGCTACAAACGAAGTTGAGATTAATATCAAACTTTTAAATCAAAAGTCAGATGAAATTTTTAACGATAGTAAAAAAGTTGCAGATATTACAAATGAATATAGTTCAAAAATGGAGGATTTTAAGTCAAAATTTATGTTTTATGTTTCAAATTCTAGATCACTTATGGATAATGCGATAAAGAGTTTTTTAATTTTAGTAAAATTAGATCACGCATTTTTTAAAATAAATGGTTATGGAAAAATTTTGACAAATGATACTGGGTTAATGGGTGATCATAAAAACTGTAGTCTTGGAAAATGGTATAGCGGCATTGGAAAAGATTTTTATGGCAAACTACCTTCATTTGCAAAAATAGACAATCCTCATAAAGAGGTCCATGATTTGATAAATGAATCATTAGAATTGTATTCTAAGAAAGAAAACTTTGATAAAATTGTTTCAAATTTACACAAGGCAGAAGAGCAAACAAAAGAGCTATTTGGATATTTTAATCAGATGATAGAGCAAAGCAATAATCAATAATTTCATAGCTAAAAAACTTAGCCTATTTTATTAGGCCAAGTTTTTAGTGTAAAAAATGTCTGATTTTTGTAAAATACATAGCTATGTTAGCTTCATTTGCTGCTTGTATAACTTCATCGTCACGGATTGATCCGCCTGGCTGGATAACTGTTTTTACGCCAACTTTTGCTGCTATATCAATGCTATCTCTAAATGGAAAAAACGCTTCGCTTGCTAAAGCACATCCTTGCAAATCAAGTCCCATATCTTTAGCTTTTGCAACAGCTGCACGAGCAGCATCTACTCTACTTGTCATACCCATTCCAATTGCTATCATTGCACTATTTTTTACATAAACAACACAGTTTGATTTCGTAAGGGCAGCTATTTTCCATGCCATTTGCATATCAACAAATTCATCTTTGCTAGCTTTTCTGTTTGTAACACATTTAGCATTTTGGACTTCATCATCTTTTACAAAATCGCGTTCTTGATATACAAATCCTCCATCTATATGTTTAAAATCAAACTTTTCATCGTTTCTTTCTAAAAATTTATTTTCTTGAGTAAAAATTTTAGTTCTTTTTTTATCGCTAAAAATTTCTAAGGCTTCATCTGTTACATTTGCTGCTATTATAACTTCCATAAAAGTGCCTTTTTCGTGAAGTTTTTGGGCTAACTCTTTATTTAGTGTGCCATTTATCGCTATTACTCCACCATAAGCTGAGATAGGATCGCATTTTAGCGCCTCTATGTAACTTTGAAGTAAATTTTCTTTTATGGCAAAACCGCAAGGATTTGCATGTTTGCATATAGCAACGGCAGGTGCATCTCCAAAGCTAGTTGCAAGCATTAAAGCCCCGTGAATATCGGTAAGATTGTTAAAGCTAGCTTCACCTTTTAGGGCTTTAAAATTTTGACTAAAATGGTTTTCAAACTCATATAAGGCTCCTTTTTGATGAGGATTTTCTCCATATCTTGTATCAAATACTTTACTTCCTACGATGAATTTTTTAGCTCCAAAATCTGAGTTAAATCTTTTATTCATATAATTTGCTATCATGGAATCATAAGCTGCTGTGTGTTCATAAGCTTTTATCATTAGATCCCTTCTAAAATCATAATCTATACTATCTGTTTTTAATCTTTTTAAAATCTCATCATAATCAAGTATATCTGTAACTATCAAAACATCTTTGAAATTTTTAGCAGCACTTCTAACCATAGTTGGACCGCCGATATCTATGTTTTCTATAATTTCTTCAAAATCATCAGTCCTAGCTATGGTTGCTTTAAATGGATATAAATTTACACATACTAAATCTATGCCAAGAACCCCAAATTCTTGTGCTTGTTTTACATGGTCTTGATTATCTCTTTTGTATAAAATTCCACCATGAATTTTTGGATGAAGAGTCTTAACTCTACCCTCAAACATTTCTGGACTTTTTGTAAAATCACTAACTTCTAAGGCTTTTATACCATTTTCTTTTAAAAGCTTATATGTGCCACCAGTGCTTAAAATTTCATAACCTAGGTTTTGCAGTTCTTTTGCAAACTCAACTATGCCATCTTTGTCGCTAACGCTAAGCAATGCTCTCATTTTTACTCCTTTATTAAATTTAAATCTTTTATTTTTTAATCATCTTAAATATTTTTATTTTCATAGTTTTCAAATCTTTTCTATATAAATATAAATTTAATGATTGCTTCATCTAAATTTTTATCTCTTATAAATATAATATTTGCAGTTATTAAATTCTTTATCATTATTATAATGTGTATACCCGTCTGTGATTATAATTATAAAATTTTTAAATCCCACTTTCAAATTTTATACTTTCTTGCTCAAATTGTTTGATAATGGTTTCATAATCAGCAAATTTAATATTGTTTTTTATATTTTTATAAATAGATGCACCTAAAACATCATTAAATTGACAACGACGCTCTTTTTTGGCAACTATAAAAAAATTTGCTCTAAAATCTTGTAACTCGTAAAATTTATTGATTGAATTTTTAAAGTTGGTACTATGTTCTATTTCATAAAAAGAGTGTGGCATATCTCTTTCATTGAACCAAATCACATCTATTGTTTTTGCAAATTTTAAAATTTTCGGATATGTAAACTCGTAAATTTTAGTTAAATTTGCTATATCGCAAAGTTTATCATTAAGAAAATATTTGTTTTTATCTTGTGATGGAATGTATGTTTTAAATTTTCTAATATTGCCTATTTTAGCAACTATTCCTTGATAATAAGAATGCGTAAATTCATTTTCTGTTATTATTTTTTCATCTTTTATATCATAGTTTTTTAAAATTTCTCTTTTTTTTGAACTAAGCCCCCAAAGTCCAGGCTGAATTTTAAAAAACTCGCTGTTTGTTTGAATAATTCTCCTAATACTTGCAAAAGGTGTTTTTGTTTTCCAAAAACTAGTATCAGTTAGATGATAAAGTTGAAAAAGAGTTGCAACTCCATTTAGTTTTTTTAAAGCTTCTAAAACACACTCTTTTTGTGTTATTTTTTTGCTCAAATTTATCTCCTTAAGTTATTAGCGAAATATAGAAAAATCAAAAGTATTTATTAAAATTTGAATACATTTTTCAAATTTTTGTTCATTAATCGTTCTCATATATTTTTCCTTAAAATATATAGATTTTCTTTTACATAAATATCTCTGCTGTTTAAATTTCTGCTACCGCGAAAAGTATTGTATTCTTGCTCTAAAATTTTTACTTTGCCAAATTTTTTAAGAGTACCTATGAATTCATCTTTTGAGATAATTCCTTCATTATTATAAGAAACTAAAATAAATTTTGCTTTTAGATGTTCTATAAGATCACAAAATACCTCTTTTGCTACTGCTTTTTTGTTGTAATCACTTCTATTCCAGTTTTTTGGTATTCCCGAAATTTCAGAAATTTCTTGTGGCCTTTGATAAGACGCTATTAAATTTAGCATAAAATAATTTGAGCCATATGGATGTTGATTGTAAGGCGGATCTATGTAGCAAATATCAAAACTATCAAGCTCTTTTGCTAAAGTATTTGCATCTTTTTGATAAACATTAAAATCACAACTAAAATTTGAAAAAATTGGCTTTATAAGCTCCATTTTATGGCAAATTCGCTTAAGCGCATTTTGCCCACTTCCTCCAAATTTACCGATACCATTTTTATCTTTATAAAAACCCTTAAAAACGCCGCTTGTATTTGTGTGATTGCTTGCAAGATATAAAAGCGGTGCTAAGAAAAATTTCTGTATATCATTAGGAATTTTTGATATCTCTCTCCTTGCAGTATCTATGAAATTTGCATTATATTTTGTGTAAAAAACTCTTTCGCTTTTTTTTATAAAATCATCGTTTTTTGGTGCATAAAGCTCACTTATAAATCCTGGTTGTAAATTTTCTTTTATATTTTTGTTTAGTATTTTAAAATTTATGTCTATATCTTTTTGTAATTCTAAATTTACATTTGTTAAATAACACTCATTTATGATTTTTGAGTAAAGTTCTAAATCATTTGCAACCAAAAAATTAGAGTGTGCTTTTAAAAACCTAGCAACTATCCCACTTCCGCTAAATATATCAACGCAACTTAGTTTTTTTTTGTTAAGCTCGTTTTTTGCTATATTTATGCCACTTTCTATAAAATTTAAAAGCGATCTTTTATTTCCAAGATATGTTATGATTTGATCTGTTAAAAAGCTATTGTTTTCTATAATTTTTTTCATTGCCTATGTATCTTTTTTAAGCTTTCATAAGCTTCGTTTATCTCTTGTAGTTTTTTTGTGCCATTTTGTACGGTTTCATCATTTTCACCTTTACCCATTAATATATCTGGGTGGTATTTTTTAACAAGTTCTCTATATGCTTTTTTGATATCGTTAAAATCAGCGTTTTTATCCACTCCTAAAATTTCATAAGGAGATTTTTTGGAGTCTTCTTTTGGTTTTGCGTTTGTAAAACTTCTATCAAAACTGCTAATTATCTGTTTTAATATGTCATGATTTATGCTAAAACCATCTGCTATTTTTGTAATTATTTCTATCTCATCATCAGTTATTTCGCCATCAACATAAACTATATTTAGTAGTGAATATATCTTTTGCATACATTCAACTTCGCTAAGATTAAATTTGATTTTATATTCTAATGCTAGTTTGAATGTATTGTTAAGATCCATTTTTTGAGTATTGAAAACTCTTTTTAAATTCTCTCTTGTTGTATTTGAACCATTTAGTGCATTTGTGATATCTGTGAGAATCTGGCTTACTAAATTTGCTTCTTTCACACTCACTTTGCCATCGCTTTTTGTTATTTTAGCTAAAAGTGATACAATATAAACAGCTTCTTCGTAACCAAATTTTCTTTTATTTTGCTGGTAAGTAAAGTTTTTTGTTCCACCAGAAATCAACCAAAATACAAAAAATACAGCACCTATAAAAAGAAGTAAATTCACTCTTAATCCTCTTTTGTTACTATTTTTGCAAACTCGTTAAAATAAATTTCTTGCATATCTTTTAAATTTTTATTTATATCATTTAGTATAAATTTATCCTTACAAGTTGTTCCTATTTTTGTTATTTTTATGTCAAATTTTTTTGCTAAATTGATAAATTTATCATCATTTTTTGCACAAACTATCGCTCTTGAAAAACTTTCATCAAAGATAAATTTATCGTCATTAAATTCTATTTTAGCATCAATTCCTATATTTGAAACACAACTCATTTTGGCTAAACTCATCGCAATTCCGCCTATACCAACAGAGTTTGCACACTCAAGAAGTTCAAGTTCATTTGCTTTTATAACAAGATTCCATAAAGCTTTTTCTTGATTATAATCTAGTTCGCAAAGTTCGCCATTTACTTCATTATAAAGTGTTTTCATATATAGAGAACCAGCGAAATTACCTTTTGTTTCGCCTAGTAAATACACACTTTTTTCTATGTTTTGAAAAACAGATGGAAGTAGTTTGTTTGCATTTTTATTTACCCCAACTGTTACTATGGCTGGAGTTGGTTGTATGCTAATGCCATCTGTTTCGTTATACAAACTAACATTTCCGCTTACAACGGGTGTATTTAGCTCTTTGCAAGCTTCTTTTATACCATCACAACCTTGTGCAAACTGCCACATAACTTCTTCATTTAACGGATTTCCATAATTTAGACAATCTGTTATCGCAAGAGGCATTGCACCACTCATCGCTACTTTTCTACCAGCTGTTGCAACTGCTACGGCTGCTCCTATTTTTGGATTGATATAGTTATATCTTGTGTTGCACTCCATTGCCATAGATATACTAGCTCCATTTTCTTTAACTCTAAGTGCCGCTGCTCCTAAAAATCCTGGTTTTTTTATGCAGTTTGTGCCGACATTTGCATCGTATTGATCATAAATAAAAGATTTGTTTAAGATATGTGGATCTTTTAAAAGCATATCAAAAGCTGTATTATTGTCTATATTTTTTAAATTTGAAAAATCTATTTTTTTGATATTTTGTAGATACTGCGGTTTTTTTGTTGGACGATCAAGAATCGGAGCAGCTTCACTTAATGGATTTATAGGTATAATTCCTGCTAACTCTCCTTTCCAAAAAAGTTCCATATTTCCGCTGTTTGTAACCTCTCCTATAACCTCAGCATCTAAGTCCCATTTGGCAAATATAGCTTTTATTTTATCTTCATAACCTTTTTTAGCACAAATTAGCATTCTTTCTTGCGATTCGCTAAGCATTAATTCATAAGGTGTCATGCCAGTTTCACGCATTGGAACTTTATCAAGGTATAGTTTCATGCCGCTTCCGCTTCTTCCTGCCATTTCAAAGCTAGAACTTGTAAGACCAGCTGCACCCATATCTTGGATTCCTATGATATAATCAGTTTTGAAAAGTTCTAAGCAAGCTTCCATCAAAAGTTTTTCCGCAAAAGGATCTCCAACTTGAACTGTTGGACGAAGAGATTTGTTTGTTTCGTTAAAGCTATCGCTAGCCATAACTGCCCCACCAAGACCATCTCGACCAGTTTTTGAGCCAACATAAATTACGGGATTTCCGATACCTTCTGCTTTTCCATAAAAAATTTCATCACTTTTGCAAATTCCAAGAGCAAACGCATTTACAAGTATATTTCCATTAAAACTCTCATCAAAACTAACTTCACCGCCAATAGTAGGAATTCCCATGCAATTCCCATAATGAGCTATCCCGCTTACTACACCTTTAACTAAATATCTTTGGTGTTTGCTAGTATTATCTTGGGATGAGATATTTCCAAAGCGTAAAGAGTTCATATTTGCTTCAACTCTTGCACCCATTGTAAAAATATCTCTTAAAATACCACCAACTCCTGTTGCAGCACCTTGAAATGGATCAATAAAACTAGGATGATTATGACTTTCCATTTTAAAAATTGCAGCCATACCATTGCCTATGTCTATAACACCTGCATTTTCACCCGGTCCTTGAATAACCCAAGGAGCTTTAGTTGGAAAACCATTTAGATATTTTTTACTAGATTTATAAGAGCAATGCTCGCTCCACATTGCTGAAAATATGCCAAGTTCAAGTAAATTTGGCTCACGACCTAATATTTCTAAAATTTTTTTATACTCATCATCACTAATTTTGTGTGCTTTAATGGTATTTTGATCCATGGAATTCCTTTTGAATTTTTTTAAAAAATTATAACTAAAAGTTGCTTATAAATTTAGAAACTTAATTTATTTACCTAAGCAAAAATTACTAAACATTTCATCTAATATCTCACTTCTCTCAAATGGTTTTGTTATAGAAGAAATGCCTATAATCGCTTCATTTATCTCAAATGCAAAAAGTTCAAGTTCAAATTCATTTAAAAGCTCTTTTGCATTTTTTAAAGAATTTAGTGCATTTTTGCTAGATATTATTTGGCGGTTTGAACTAAGCATAAGTCCATCGTAATTTTTAGTATTTAAATATATTTCTAAATTTTTTAAAATGTCATCAGTGTTTGCTTTTGCTGATATTTTTATAGGATTTTTTAGCTCTAAATCAAATTTGAACTCTAAATCATTTTTATTTAATACATTTAAAATTTCTTTACCAGATTTTTTGCAAATTTCCAAAATTTCTATATCTTCTTTATCGCTTTTTTTGCTACTATCAAAAACGGCTATGATGATATCCGCTTCATTTGCTGCGTTTATAGAGTGCGATATCCCTATATTTTCTATATTATCATTGCTATTTCTAATACCTGCTGTGTCTATTATTTTTACTAAATGTGTGCCTATTTTTATACTTTCTTGTATAGTATCACGCGTGGTTCCTGCTATATCGCTTGTGATAGCACGATTAAATTTAAGCATAGAGTTTAAAATAGAGCTTTTTCCTACATTTGGCTTACCTATAATGGCTATTTTAAAGCCATCTATCAAGCCTTGTCTTTGTTCGCTAATGTTTAAAATTTGAGTTAATTTTTCTATATTTTTATCTAATAAATCCATAGTTTGAGTAAGAATTTCTGGTGGTAAATCATCTTCTGCATAATCAATACAAGTTTCAACATATGCCAAAGTCTTAGTAAGTTCATTTCTTAGAGAATTTACAAATTCTTGAAGTTCACCATGCATAGTTCTTGCTAGTATTTTAATAGCATTTTGGCTTTTTGCATTTATCATACTTTGGATATTTTCAGCCTTACTTAAATCCATTTTATCATTTAAAAATGCTCTTTTGCTAAACTCACCAGGACTAGCAAGTCTTGCTCCAAGATATATAAGTTCATTTACTATTGTGTCAGCTATAACAATTCCACCATGCATTTGAAACTCAATTACATCTTCTCCTGTAAAGCTATATGGAGCTTTAAAGTATATAACTATACCTTCATCTATAAATTCTCCATTAGATAAAAAAATATCGCATAGTGTTGCGTATCTTGGTTTTAGATTTTTGTTTTTTGTAAGTTTTGTAGCTAGACTTAGAGAATTTGGTCCACTAAGCCTGACTATGCAAACCGCACCAACTCCATAAGCGGTTGCGATTGCAGTAATTGTATCATTCATGTTTTTTTATAAAATCATTTACAACTATAAATTTACCATTATTAGATGTTTTTATGCCAACATATTTTTCTGGAAATTTCTCTCTGAGTTGTTCTAGTGCAATTTTTATAAGAACTCCATCTAAAATTTTAGTTTGAGCATAGCCATTTTTTTCAACTCTTTGAATTACGCTTTGAGTATAAATAGAAATTCTCTCTTCTTGTGTTTTTAAAAACTCAGCTATTTCAAGTCTTATAGAAAGGTTAAATTTATTGTTTATCCAGTTGAAAAGTAAATATGATAATGCTTTATATCTATATCCTTCTTTTCCTATTAAAAGTGCAGCATCTTCCCCGTCTAAATTTATAAGCACACAATCTTTGCTATACTCACTAACTTCTATTTTATTTATGTTAAAGCAGTTATTTGAAAATAGCAATTCAAGACCTTTTTTTATTTCATTAATAGTTTCTAATGGTATGTTTTTTTTATCTTGTTTTAAATTTGATCTGTTTTCTTCATCTACATTTTTAGAAATGTTATAAAAATTATCAACTAAGGAATTTACTTTATCTTTATCTATAGAAGTTTTGCTTTCGGTATGATTTTTTGTTTTTTTATCACTATTTTTAACTTCATTGTTTGAATTTTCTGTATTTAAATTTGTAGCATCATTGTTGGGTTTGATGGATTTTTTCTTATGATTTCTTTTTTTATCGTTATTAAATTCTTTTGTATGTTTTTGTGTAGATTTTTGGGTCTCTTTATTGTTTTGTTTTTCGTTTTTGTTTATAGCTTCTATGATAGCTGGTTTTTTAAAAAAACCTAAAAAACCGCTATTTGAATTTTGCAAAATGTTATACTCTAAATCTAGTATAGAACAATTAAGTTCCAAAGAAGCTTTGCTAATAGCTTCTTGTAAAGTTGGAGCTTCAAATTTTTTCATGTTTTGCCTCCGCAATTTCCTTTTGTTTTTGTTTTTTAAATATAGCATTTACAGTAAGTTGCTGTATAATTGAACAAACATTATTTATAAACCAATATAGTGTTAATCCAGCAGGGAAAGTTATAAAGAAAAATGTAAAAATTAGTGGTAAAAATTTCATAATTTTTTCTTGCATAGGATCTGTAAAATTTGTAGGTGTAAATTTTTGTTGCAAAAACATAGTTGCACCCATAAGTATTGGTAATATATAGTATGGATCTTTTATGGCAAGATCATTTATCCATAGTATCCACTCAGCTCCTTTTAGCTCAATTGCGTTTAACAATACCCTATAAATTGCAAAAAATATTGGAATTTGAAGCAATATTGGCAGACAACCACCCATTGGATTTGCACCATTTTTTCTATATAATTCCATCATATGAGTTTGCATTTTTTGAGGATCGCCTTTGTATTTAGCTTGAATTTCTTTTATCTTAGGGGCGATATCTTTTAGTTTATTCATAGAAACCATGCCCTTAAATGTCAAAGGAAATAAGATAATCCTTATAATAAGTGTCATTGCTACTATAGCCCAACCCCAATTACCCAAAAATCCATGTAAGAAATTTAAAAATGAAAAAAGAGGTTTTGCTAAAAATGTAAACCATCCATATTCGATAACATCTAAAAGCTCTTTGTCAATATTTTTTAATAAATCATGTGCTTTAGGTCCTATGAAACCATTTAAAGAAATGCTATTATCAGCTGAAATAAAGATAGTACCATTTTTTGATACATCTGTATTTATGGCTAAATTTAAACCTTTGTTAAAATCATAAAATAGCGTTGTATAGTATCTATCTGATGCTGCTGCTATGAAGGCATTTTGAAATCTCTCATCTCCTTTTGCATCGCCATCTTGAATGCCAACTAAGCTACCGTCATTTTGTTTTATCATTAATCCATGGACTGTATAGCTATCAACTGCAACATTTGGTCTAAATCCTGGTGTTATAAAGAAATTCGCTGGATTGCTTAAAGTTATATCTACTGTGTAGTTTCCATTTGGGCTAAAAGTTATTTTTTTAGTTAATGTAAGAGTTCCAAGATTTTGTGTTAAGATTATACTTTGTTTTCCATCTTTTAAATCTATATGTTTTTTATCTGCAGTGTAATGATTGCTAAATGCTAGATTATTTAAATTTTCGTCACTAAATCTTACTTCTAAAGGATATGGCTCTTTTGTTATAAGTTCAAGTTTACTACCATCTTCTGCTATGTATTTTTTTTCATTTAAAGAAAATTTAGATATTCTTCCAAGTGCGTCAATATGGGCTTGAAAATACTTTCCATCTATAGTTGTTAAAGTTTCAAGTTCTTGCTTTGGTGTTGGGTTTGGACTATTTTCAACATTTAAAACAGGAGCTTGTTTTTCTTGTAAAATAGTAGTATTTGTACTATTTAACTCTTGTGCTGTAGGTTGTTTTGGTGGAAAAAAATACCAATATACTCCAAAAAATAAAACCGATAAACAAATCGCAATAAACATTCTTTTTTGTGGGGATAAATCATCTAACACTTATTTTTCCTTTGTATTTTTGAAGTTCTTTATTATATAAAATTTATTTTTTTTATTATAAGGAACTAGCCAAAATTTAAAATTATTTTTATTGTTTCTCATAATAATAGAAACATTTTTTATCTCTTTTTTTATAATCGGATGGTCAAATCCACCTTTAAAAAGCTGATTGCATCTTAAAATTCTTAAAATAGTATTTATAAGAGCAATCAAAAAAAAATTATATTTAAATTCCAAATATGCATACTCAGAACATGTTGGATAATATCTACAAGTTTTTGGGAAAATAGGAGAAATCCATTTTTGATAAAATTTAATAAAATAGATGAAAATATGATTCATTTTGTTAATGCCTCAAGTTTTTTAAACGACCATTTTAAATTTTTTTTGATTTGTAAAAATGGAATTTCATTTAGACCAGGTTTTGCTATTATCACATATATACCATTTTTTAAGGTATCTGATATATCGGCAAAAGCAGCCCTTATAACTCTTTTTGTTCTATTTCTTATAACTGCACAACCAACTTTTTTGTTTGCAACAACTGCAAATTTATTAAACTCAGTGCCTAAGTATAGCACAACCATACACTCACAATGCCATTTTTTAGCATTTTTATAAACATGAGAAAACTCAGATGTTTTGCTTAGTGAGCTAAATTTTTTCAAACAGATAGTCTTTTTCTTCCTTTTGCTCTTCTAGCATTTATAACTTTACGACCATTTTTTGTTTTCATTCTAGCTCTAAATCCGTGAGTTCTAACCCTAGGAAGTTTATGTGGTTGATATGTTCTTTTCATAATATTGTCCCTTTTTAAAATTAAATTAAGCTGTTATTCTATCTAAAATATACTTAAAAAAGCTTTTATTTATTTTATGAGTTATAAAATGTGATATTTTAAATTTGGAACACTAATTGCTTTGTTATAGTTTAAATAATATTTTTAGGATTGAGTATGCAAAATGGTTATTATCAAGTAACAGGAGCCATGGTCACTCAGTTTAACAGACTTGATGTGATATCAAATAATCTTGCTAATACAAATACTATAGGATTTAAAAGAGATGATGTTGTAATAGGTGATTTTGAGAGAATATTCAAAGAAACTAGAGATATTTTACCTCTTGATAATCACACAAAGCAAGCGGCTAAATTTCTAAATAGAACTATTGATAGAGTTCCTCAGGTTAGTGAGCAATATGTTGATTTTTCTCAAGGACCATTAAAGCACAGTTCTAACCCATTAGATGTTTCCATGGGTAGAAAAGATCTGTTTTTTTTAGTAGAAACTGATAATGGCGTAAGGCTTACTAAAAATGGTGCTTTTAACATAGATAATAATGGAAATTTAGTTACAAAAGAAGGATATAATGTTCTTCCAAGTACATATTTTACAGCAAATACAAATGAAATAAAAATACCACAGAATACAGAAGTTACCATAGATAAAAATGGTAATGTTTATTCTGGTCAAAACTTGATATCAAGGCTTTTTGTAGCTCAACCAAGAGAGATTAGAGATTTAACAAAAGAGGGCGATAATCTTTATATTTTAGATAAATTAGAAGATTTGAGTGATGTAGATAATAGCGGTGCAGTTTTGCAAGGATATGCTCAAATGTCAAATATAAATCCAGTTACTGAGATGGTTGGTCTTATACAGACAAATAGGCTTGTTGATGCATATCAAAAAGTTATGACTTCACATATGAATGATTTAAATCAAGATGCTATACAAAAATTAGCATCAACTAAAGCTTAATATAAAAGGATAAATTATGATGAGATCACTTTATACCGCAGCAACTGGTATGATAGCACAACAAACACAAATAGATACAACTTCACATAATATTGCAAATGTCAATACTATAGGTTATAAGAAAAACAGAGCTGAATTTGCTGATCTTATGTATCAAACTATGACATATGCAGGCACTCCTACAAGCACAACAACAATGAGTCCAACTGGAATAGAAGTTGGTCTTGGCGTAAGACCTACGGCTATTACAAAACTTCATGGGCAAGGTTATTTTAAAGAAACAGGAAATAATCTAGATATGGTAATAGCTGGAAATGGATTTTTTCAACTCCAGTTACCAGATGGAACTACAGCTTATACAAGAAATGGTGCTTTTAAGCTTGATGGAGATGGAAATATAGTAAACTCCGATGGTTATATGTTAAATCCAAATTTAGTTATACCAGCTGATGCTATGCAAATATCAGTTGGTGTTGATGGAACCGTTTCTGTTTTGCAGCCAGGCAATCAAGAGATGACTCAAATTGGACAAATAGAACTTGCAACATTTGTAAATCCAAGTGGACTTCACTCCATGGGAGATAATAATTTTCTTGAAACAGCTGCGAGCGGTGCCCCTATAGTTGGTGTTGCAGGAACAGAAGGTATTGGGCAAATTAAACAAGGTTTTGTTGAAATGAGCAATGTTCAGCTCGTTGAAGAAATGACAGATCTTATAACAGGGCAAAGGGCATATGAGGCAAATTCAAAAGCAATTACAACAAGCGATGAGATGCTCCAAATTGTAAATGGATTAAAGAGGTAAAGTATAAGATGATTTTTGTTGTAATTATACTTTTTTTGATAGTTATAATTTTTATAGTTGATGCTGTTTTTTATCCAAATTATAGCGTTATAGATCAAAATAGATCTACTTTTTATGAAAAAAACGTTAGCGAGGATTATGATTCTATAAAATATTTTAACGAACACATAAACAAAGATAAGTAATTTATACTCACTTTGATTTAGATAAATTTTAGTATATTAAAAATTTATGATACAATAAATTTTATATTTAAATCAAAGGAGAAAATAGTGAAAAGAAGAGACGCTTTAAAAGTTATCGCTCTTAGCGGTGTTGCAGTTAGTATTGCTGGTGCCTATGATAAAGCACTTATTGTAAATAAAGAAGATATGAAATTACAAGATCCTAAAAATCCAAATGAATTTGAATACAAACATCTTCCACAAATTTCTATAAAAGATAAAGATAAAAAAGGCTATACACTTATTGAGATAACAGTAGGGCAAAAAGATATCATACATCCAAGCGATGCAGATCACTGGATATATAAAATAGATTTATATGCAGACGATAAACTTGTGGGTTATACAGAGCTTGAGCCTGTTATTTCAAGAGGATATTATAGCACTAGAGTTAAACTTGATGGAGTTAAAGAGCTTAAATCAACAGCTTTCTGTAATCTTCATGGAAATTATACTGCTACTAAAATCTTATAAAATTGGAGCTAAATGCTCCGATATAACTACAAAATTTACTGCGATTAAAATATAGATATTTAAAAATAACATTAAATCATTTTTTTGATATAATTTCATTTTAAAAAAAAGGATAAATTATGGCTAGAGTATTTTTAAGCCCACCAAATATGGGTGGAAATGAATTTGAATATGTCAAAAAAGTTTTTGAAAGCAACTATATAGCTCCGCTTGGAGAGTATGTGAATAAATTTGAAGATAGTGTAAAAAACTACACAAAAGCAAAACAAGCCTTAGCTTTAAATGCGGGAACCGCAGCACTTCATTTAGCATTAAGGGTTTTGGGTATAAAAGATGGCGATGTTGTTTTAGCATCAAGCTTTACTTTTATGGCTTCTGTTAATCCGATAATGTATGAAAGATGTGAGCCTGTTTTTATTGATTCAGATAAGAGTTGGAATTTAAGTCCAGAACTTCTTAAAAAGGCTATAAAAAATGCACAAAAAAAACCAAAAGCTCTCATTGTAACTCATCTTTATGGACAAGCTGCTAAGATGGATGAAATAGTTCAAATTTGTAATGAAAACGATATTATTCTTATAGAAGATGCAGCAGAAGCACTTGGTGGATTTTATAAAGATAAAGCACTTGGAACTATTGGTAAATTTGGTGCATTGAGCTTTAATGGAAATAAAATAATAACAACTGGTGGTGGCGGTATGCTTATATCAAGCGATGAAAAGCTGTTAAGCAAAGCAAGATATTATAGTACTCAAGCAAGAGAGCCTCTTGTTCATTATGAACATTTAGATTATGGATATAATTATAGATTAAGTAACGTTCTTGGTGCTATTGGCGTTGGACAAATGGAAGTTTTAGAAAGCAGAGTTGAAAGAAAAAGAGAGATTTTTGATTTATATTCAAAACTTTTGAGTTCGCTAGATGTAGAATTTATGCCAGAAGTTGAGGGAAGCAGAGGAAATAGGTGGCTTACAACATTGTTATTTAAAAATAAAAACGATCATTTAAAAGTTATTGATACTCTTGCAAAAGAGAATATAGAAAGTAGACCGCTTTGGAAACCAATGCATATGCAACCAGTATTTCAAGGCAAGAGTTGTGTAATTGACGGAACTAGCGAAGATTATTTTAGTAGAGGAATTTGTCTTCCAAGCGGTAGTGATATGAGTGATGAGAGTGTAAATAGAGTGTGTGAAATAATCAAAAGGTCTATATAATGTTTTTAAAACCTAGTAAATTTAAAAGAGTTACATTTTTTTTATTTGCTGATATATTAGTTTTTGCTATATCTATATATGTGGCTTTTTTACTTCGTTTTAGTGGTGATATACCAAGCGATTTTTTCAAAGGTATGATTCTTAGCGGAATTTGTTTGATTGTACTCAAAGTGATATTTTTAGCTCTATATAAAATTTACATGGTGCCTTGGAGATTTTTTGGGCTATATGAAGCTAGGAAAATATTTTATTCGCATATTCTTGCTGGAGCTGTTTTTGCTATTATATTCTTTTTCTTTTCAGACATCTTTAATCCATTTCCAAGAAGCGTTATTATAATAGATGCAACGGTGTCTTATTTAATTTTAAGTGGAGTAAGAATTTCTAAAAGAATGTTTTTAGAAAGACAAAAAAACAGCAATAATGAACCTTGTGTTGTTGTTGGTGCTACAAGCAAAACAATGCATATATTAAAAGGAATTAGGCAACAGTATATAAATTATTATGTGGTTGGTATAGTAGATGCTAGGACTGATCTTGTAGGAACTTACTATGAAAACCATTTAGTAAATTCAAAAGATAAAATCAAAGATATGGTAAAAGAATATAATCTAAAAACAGCTATCATAGCTTTAGCTCTAAGACCAGAAGAACTCAAAGAACTTTATGATGAGTTAGTTGATTACGGAATAACTGAAGTTAAGATATTTTCTTTGCTTGAAAACGGACAAGACAATATCAAAGATATTTCCATAGAAGATTTACTTGCTAGAAAACCAAAAGATCTTGATTTAAATAAAATTGAAGAGTTTATAAAAGATAAAGTTGTTATGGTAACAGGGGCTGGTGGAACAATAGGAAGCGAGATTTGCAAGCAGTGTTTAAAATTTGGTGCTAACAGGCTTATAATGGTTGATCATAGCGAATACAACCTTTATAAAATAGATCAAATTACAAATGATAATAGAAATGTCTTAAAAATGTTAAATATAGTTTTTAAGGATAAATTAGAAGAAATTTTTAAAGAATACAAGCCAGATTTAGTTGTTCATGCTGCTGCTTATAAACATGTGCCTCTTTGTGAGTTTAATCCTCATTCTGCAATAATCAATAATATTATTGGCACTAAAAATGTTATAGATCTTTCTAAAAAATATGAAGTTTCAAAAGTTGTTTTAATTTCAACTGATAAAGCTGTTCGTCCTACAAACATAATGGGAACAACAAAAAGAATTTGTGAGCTTTACTCGCTTAATTCAAATGAGAGTGGAAAAACTGAGATTGTTGCTGTGAGATTTGGAAATGTTCTTGGAAGTAGCGGTTCTGTTATCCCTAAATTTAAAACTTTAATTGCTAAAAATAAGCCACTTACTGTAACTCATCCTGATATAGTTAGATATTTTATGCTTGTTAGTGAAGCGTGTCAGCTTGTGCTTCAAGCTGGGGCTATTGCAAAAGGCGGAGAGCTTTTTGTTCTTGATATGGGCGAACCTGTTAAAATAGTAGATCTTGCTAAAAAAATGTTGCAACTATCAAATAAGCAAAACTTAGGTATAGAATTTGTAGGTTTAAGGCCAGGTGAAAAACTATATGAAGAGTTGCTAGTTGATAAAAATGACAAAAAAACTTGTTATGAATCTATTTTTGTAACACACTCTGAAAAATATGAATTAGAACTTTTAAATACCCAAATTTCACAACTTTTAGAACAAAAAAGTGAAGATGATATTATTCGTATTTTAAAGCAGATTGTGCCAGAGTTTAATAGAACATCAAATAAAAAAGATGGTGTTGATTAATGATAGGAATTATTGATTATGGTGCGGGAAATTTACAAAGTGTTAGAAATGCTTTGGATTTTTTAGGACAAAAATGTGAGATTATAAATGATCCAAATTTAGTGTGTAAATTTGATAGGATTATACTTCCTGGTGTCGGTGCTTTTGGCGATGCAATGCAAAAATTAAGAGCAAATAATCTTGATGAAAGTATAAAAGAATTTATAAAAAGTGGAAAACCGTTTTTAGGGATTTGTCTTGGTATGCAGCTTTTATTTGAGAAAAGCGATGAGTTTGGAGAAAATTTAGGACTTGGTGTTATAAAAGGTGAAGTTATTAGATTTGATGAGAATAAATTTGATAAAAAATTGAAAATTCCGCATGTTGGTTGGAATTGTGTAAATTTTAAAAAAAGTAATGCGATAACTAAAAATTTAAACTCAAGCATATATTTTTATTTTGTTCATAGTTATCATGTTGTGCCAAAAGAAGATTGTGTTTTGGCTACAAGTGAATATGGATATGAGTTTGTAAGTGCAATTTGTAAAGATAATATTATAGCTTTTCAACCTCATCCAGAAAAGAGCCATAAAAATGGTATATTAATATTTAGAAATTTTATGGAGATGTAAATGGAGATACTGCCAGCAATTGATTTAAAAAATGGACTTTGCGTTAGACTTAGTAAAGGTGATATAAATAGTGCCAAAGTATATTCTAATGAACCTTGGGAGCTAGCAAAAGAATTTGAAGATATGGGTGCAAAGTGGCTTCATATAGTTGATTTAGATGGCGCTTTTGTTGGAGAATCTATAAACTTTAGAACTATAGAAAAAATTATATCTAGCACAAATTTAAAAGTAGAAGTTGGTGGTGGTATTAGAAACGAAAATTCAATTATAAGATATAAAAATATAGGTGTAGATAGGTTTATTTTGGGTTCAGTTGCTATAAAAGATAAAGAATTTGTAGCTAAAATGACAAAAAAATACAAAATTGCAGTTGGAATTGATGCCAAAGATGGAAAAGTTGCAGTTGAAGGCTGGGCTAAGCTAAGTGATAAAAAAGCAACTGATCTAGCAAGAGAATACTCTAAAGATGGCGTAGATGCCATAATATGTACTGACATTAGCAAAGATGGAATGCTTAGTGGCGTAAATATTAAATTTAGTGAAGAAATTGCCGATATAAGCGGAATAAAAACTATTGCAAGTGGCGGTGTTAAGGACATAAATGATATTATATCGCTTAAAAATAGTGGCAAGATTTATGGTGTCATAGTTGGCAAAGCGTATTATGAAAAAACTTTAAATTTAAAAGAAGCGTTTAAAATCAATATTTAATTAATTATGATAGTATTTAATAAAGTTTTGTTAAATAAAAATTTGTTACAATTACCACAAACATTTGAAAGGATAAAGTTGTGAAACTCTTAGTTGTAGACGATAGCTCGACAATGCGAAGAATTATAAAAAACACCCTTGGCAGACTCGGACATAAAGATGTTTTAGAGGCAGAACATGGTGTCGAGGCTTGGGATATTTTAAGTAAAACACCTGATATTAATGTGCTTATAACAGATTGGAATATGCCAGAAATGAACGGACTTGAGCTTGTTAAAAAAGTTAGGGCTGAACAAAAATATATTGATATGCCTATAATTATGGTTACAACAGAAGGTGGAAAAGCAGAAGTTATTACAGCTTTAAAAGCAGGAGTAAATAACTATATTGTAAAACCTTTCACACCTCAGGTTTTAAAAGAGAAGCTAGAAGATGTTCTTGGGTAATGAAAGATCATTTTTTTGAATTAAGTATAAAATCTAGTCTGTATTTTGAGCTTTTTTCAGATTTTATTTTTTCTTTAGGTATAACTTGTATAGAGCAAAAAGATGATTATTTAATAATAAGATCCGAAGAAAATTTAGATGATGTGCTTTGGGGTATTAAAGAATATGCAAAGCGTCTTGAAGAGATATATGATAAAAAAATAGTAATAGAATCTAAATTAGAAAAAAAAGAAAATATTGATTGGATAAAAAAATATCAAGATAGTGTTCAGCCTATACAAATAGGCGATTTTTATATAAGACCTAGTTGGAAAAAGCCTAAAAATAGTCTTTTGGATATTATTATAGATCCAGCGCTTGCTTTTGGTTCTGGACATCATGAAAGCACTGCAACTTGCATTCAACTAATACAAAAATACACAAAAGATACTAAAACAGCACTTGATGTTGGATGTGGAAGTGGTATTTTAAGTATTGTTATGTCTAAATTGGGACTTAGTGTAGATGGTTGCGATACAGACGAGCAAGCTATACAAAGTACTTTGTCTAATGCTAAAAAAAATGGCGTTAGTCTTAATAATCTTTGGTGTGGTTCTATATCAAATTTAGAAAAAAAATATGATTTTGTTGTTGCAAATATCATAGCTGATGTGATTTTTGTATTAAAGAGTGATTTAAAAAAAGCGATCAATAAAAACGGATATCTTTTGTTATCTGGTATCTTAAATAAATATGATGATAGAATAAAAGATAGCTTTAGTGATTTAACATTGCTAGAACATGAAAAACTAAATGAATGGTCTAGTTTTATATTTAAAAAATAATTCTAAGGAACAGTAGTGAATAATAACGACAATAAAAATAATGGAAATAATTTTTTTAATAAAAATCCAATACTAGTTTTTGCAATATTTGCTATAGTATTAGTAATGGTTTTTAGGGGATTTTCAGAAAGTGGTGTAGGATTTGGACAACAAGGTGCTTCTACAAAAAATATAGCTTACTCAGAATTTAAAAATCTTATAAAAAATAAAAATATAAGCGAAGTTGCGATAGGTAATACAACTATAAAAGGTATATCTTCATCAAGCGGTATGAAAATAGTTTATGTTGCAAAAAAAGTAAATGACAATACTCTAATCACCTTGCTTGAAGAAAACGGAATTCCATATGGCGCATATAGTGAGACAAATTGGTTAAGTGATATACTTTTTTCTTGGGTAATTCCTATATTTATATTTTTTGGTATATGGATGTTTCTTGCAAGTCGTATGCAAAAAAATATGGGAAGTGGAATTTTAGGTATCGGAAGTAGTAAAAAACTTGTTAGTTCAGAAAAGCCAAAAGTTAAATTTAATGATGTTGCTGGTGTTGAAGAAGCAAAAGAAGAGGTAAAAGAAATAGTTGATTTTCTTAAATTTCCAGATAGATATATCTCTCTTGGAGCTAAAATTCCAAAAGGTGTTTTATTGGTAGGACCTCCTGGAACTGGTAAAACTTTACTTGCAAAAGCTGTTGCGGGAGAGGCAAATGTTCCATTTTTTTCAGTTTCTGGTTCTAGTTTTATAGAGATGTTTGTCGGCGTTGGTGCTAGCAGAGTTAGAGATCTTTTTGAAAACGCAAAAAAAGAAGCTCCTGCGATAGTATTTATAGATGAGATTGATGCTATAGGTAAAAGTAGGGCTGCAAATGGCTTTAATGGGGGAAATGATGAAAGAGAACAAACGCTAAATCAACTTTTAGCTGAGATGGATGGATTTAGTTCAGATTCAAGTCCTGTTATAGTTTTAGCAGCGACCAATAGACCAGAGGTTTTAGATGCTGCACTTCTTAGACCAGGACGCTTTGATAGACAAGTATTGGTTGATAAGCCTGATTTTGAAGGAAGGGTTGCTATACTTAAAACACACAGCAAAGATATAAAACTTTCAAGCGATGTTGATTTAGAAGCACTAGCTAGATTAACTGCCGGTCTTGCTGGAGCAGATTTAGCAAATATTATAAATGAAGCTGCACTTCTTGCTGGAAGAAATGCAAGTCCAAGTGTTAATCAACAAAATTTAGTAGAAGCTGTAGAGCGAGCAATAGCTGGACTTGAGAAAAAATCTCGCCGTATAAATGCAAAAGAGAAAAAAATAGTAGCTTATCATGAGTGTGGTCATGCCCTGATATCTGAAGTTACAAAAGGTGCTGAAAAAGTTACAAAAGTTTCTATAATTCCAAGAGGACTAGCTGCACTTGGTTATACATTAAATACCCCTGAAGAAAATAAATTTCTTATGCAGCGTCATGAACTAATAGCAAGAGTTGATGTGCTTCTTGGTGGTAGAGCAGCTGAACAAGTATTTATAAAAGAAATTTCAACTGGTGCTAGTAATGATTTAGAAAGAGCAACAGATATTATAAAAGCCATGGTTTCGATGTATGGAATGAGTGATATTGCTGGTCTTATGGTTCTAGAAAAACAAAGAAATGTATTTTTAAATGGCGGACAAAGTTTAAAAGATTATAGTGATGATATGGCTAAAAAGCTTGATGATTTCGTAAAAGAAACATTAAATGAGAGATTTGAAGAAGTTCTAAAAACTCTGCAAACTTATAGTGGTGCTATAGAAAATATGGTAAGTGCGTTATATGAAACAGAAACTATAACAGGAGAACAAGTTAGAGAAATTATTAAAAAATACGAAGAAGAAAATTCTCTTCCAAGTAGATTAAATATCTCCAACAAAGATGAAAAAGAAGAGATTGAAGTATGAAAGAAAATAACAATAAGCCGCAAATTATATATATCTTACCCAATTTATTTACAGCAGCAAGTGCGTTTGTTGGGATTATAAGCATTATTTCTGCAGCAAATGGTCATTATGGTAAAGCGGTACTTTATATAATTTTGTCTTTATTGTTAGATGGTCTTGATGGAAGAGTCGCAAGGCTTACGCACACTACATCCAAATTTGGTTTAGAGTTTGATAGTTTAGCTGATATAATAGCCTTTGGAGTTGCTCCTGCAATGCTGTTTTATTTTACATATGGTCATAGTTTTGGTAAATTTGGCTCTTTAGTGGCAAGTATGTTTGTTGTTTTTGGTGCCATTAGACTTGCAAGATTTAATGTGACTACTGGAACTTATGAGCCAAGCGTTTTTATAGGTCTTCCAATACCAACTGCAGCAGTTGTAACTTCTGTTTGGATTGCTTTTTATTTAGAGTATTCTTTTATGAAAGGTTATGAATGGTTGTTAATTTTTGTTATTAGTGGTCTTGCACTTTTAATGGTGAGTAATATAAGATATCCTAGTTTTAAAAAAATTGATTATCAAAAAGCAAGCTTTTTGAAAGTTTTAGTGTGGATATTATTAATATTTTTTCTTTTATATCTATACCCTTTAGAATTTGCTTTTGTCCTGACAAGCGGATATGTTTTATATGGTATAATTAGAGCTATTTATAGTATTTATAAAGCAAAATTTTCAAGAAATATTCAAAATAAATTTTAACTTTATAAATAATTTTTTAAATTTAAAATAAAAGGCAAAATATGTGTAACGATAAAATTATTATTTTTGATACTACTTTAAGAGATGGAGAACAAAGCCCAGGTGCTTCCATGAATATAGAAGAAAAAATTCAAATCGCACTACAACTTGAAAAATTAGGTGTTGATGTTATAGAAGCAGGATTTGCGGCCGCAAGTTTAGGTGATTTTAATGCTATAGACTTGATATCAAAAGAAGTTGATAAGATAAAAGTTTGTTCTTTAGCAAGGGCTGTCGAAAATGACATAAAGTCTGCTGCTATGGCTATATCAAAAGCCAAAAATCAAAGAATTCATACATTTATAGCTACAAGTCCAATACACATGGAGTATAAATTAAAATTAAAACCAGATGAAGTTATAAAAAAAGCTGTAAATGCTGTAACTTATGCTAAAACATTTGTGGATGATATTGAGTTTAGTTGCGAAGATGCTAGTAGAAGTGAAATATCTTTTATGAAAGAGATAGTTGATGCTGTTTTGCAAGCTGGAGCTACGACTATAAATTTACCAGATACAGTAGGATACAGACTTCCAAACGAACTTGCTGATATGGTAAAGCAAATGAGCGATTTTATAGGAAAAAGAGCTATAGTTTCTGTGCATAATCATAACGATTTAGGGCTTGGGGTTGCAAATACTTTGGCTTGCTTAAAAGCTGGTGCAAGGCAGGTTGAATGCACCATAAACGGACTTGGCGAAAGGGCTGGAAATGCAGCACTTGAAGAGATAGTTATGAATATCAAAACAAGAAAAGATATATTTGAGCCATTTTATACAGATATCATAACTAAAGAAATTTATACAACTAGCAGACTTGTTGCTAGTATTACAGGAATTGAACCTCAACCAAATAAAGCTATAGTTGGTAAAAATGCTTTTGCTCATGAAAGTGGTATTCATCAAGATGGTGTTTTAAAACATCCTCAAACTTATGAGATAATGTCTTCTAAAGACATAGGTGTAGAAAACGATAATTCTATAGTCCTTGGTAAACATAGTGGAAGACACGCTTTTAAAGATAAGCTTTTAAATTTAGGTTATGATTTAAATGATGAAGAGTTGAATAGAGCATTTTCTAAATTTAAAGATTTGGCAGATAAGAAAAAAGATATATTTGATGATGATTTAAGGGCTTTAGTTGCAAACGAGATAACAAAAATTCCTAAATCTTATGAAATTATTGCTCTTAGTTCAAATTCTTGTAATAAAGCCCATGCAAGTGCATCAATAAGCATAAAACATAATGATGATATTATAAGTGACTCAGCACTTGGAAACGGTGCTGTTGATGCAATATTTAAAGTAATTGATAGAATTTCAAATATAGATGGTGTTTTAAAAGATTATCAAGTTGATGCAGTTTCACAAGGAAAAGATGCACTTGCTAAAGTTGTTGTAAAAGTAGAGTTTGATGGAAAAAAAGCTGTAATGGGTCATGGACTTGATGTTGATACTATGATGGCTACTGCAAAAGCATATATTGGTGCTTTAAATAGCTATCTTATTATGAAATAAATTATTAAATAAAAAAGATAAAAAGTGGATATTGATATAGTTCTTTTGTCTGAATATATCGGCATAGCCTCAGCTGCTCTTAGTGGGTTTTATTTTGGTGTTTCAAAGAAATGTGATTTTTTAGGCATTTTTATATCCTCTTTTTTAACAGCGCTTGGTGGCGGTATTTTAAGAGATATCACAGTTGGTCGTCCACTTTATTCTTTTACTCATTATATGCCATGCTCAATTGTAATAGTTGTTATGACTCTTGCAATTATTTTAAAACTTCATAAAAACGATAGGATAAAAACGCACGCTGCTTTTGTATTTACAGATGCTATAGATGTGGTTGCGTTTTCTATAGTAGGTTCAATTGTCGCTATAGAGTATAATTATAATGTATTTGGTGTGATAGCCATTGGGTTTATAAACGGAGTTTGTGGTGGTCTTTTAAGGGATATTGTTTTAAATGAAGTTCCTTGGTTTTTGTTAAGCGGACTTTATGGAAGCGTTGCTATACTCATAAGTGCGATATATTATTTGCTTCATTTAATAGGAATAGATAATAATATCATAACATTTATTTGTCTTTTATCTTTTGGGATAGCATTTAGAATGTTAGCTTATTATAGGCAATGGAATTTAGGAACATTGGAGTAAAAATGAATTTGATGAATTTATTTAATAGGGCTAATATTAGCTTTGTTTATGGTAAGGGTGCTAGACTTTATGATAATAAATCTATAGAGTATATAGATTTTGGCTCAGGCATTGGTGTTTGTTCTTTGGGTCATTCTCATAAAAAGCTTATTTCAACTATACAAAATCAAGCCAAAAACATTATTCATAGTTCAAATTTATATCATATAAAAACTCAAGAAAAACTTGCAAAACTCATAAGCGATACACTTGGATACAAAACATATGCATTTTTTTGTAATAGCGGTTGTGAGGCAAATGAGTGTGCTATAAAATATGCTAGAAAATATGGCTATGTTAAATTTAAAAAGCATAAATTTGAAATACTAACATTGAGCAACTCATTTCATGGAAGAACATTGGCTACGCTAAAAGCAAATGGTCAAGATAAATTTCATCCTGATTGTTTTGCGCCATATCCTGAGGGATTTAAATTTTTTGATAGCATTGATGAGATTATAAAAAATATCAGTGAAAATACTATTGGAGTTATGATTGAGCTTGTGCAAGGCGAGGGTGGAATAAAAGCACTTGATAAATCAGAAGTTCAAAGATTAGCCAAAGTTTTAAAAGAGAAAAATTTACTTTTGATAACTGATGAAGTTCAGTGTGGCGTGTATAGAACTGGTGAGTTTGTGACATCTAAACACTATGGCATTAAACCTGATGTTATAACTTTTGCAAAAGGATTAGCAGGTGGTGTGCCAATAGGAGCCTGTGTTGTAAGAGAAGATATATTTGAATTAGGAGATCATGGAAGTACTTTTGGTGGCAATTTCTTGGCAACTTCTGCTGGATTATGCGTTTTAAAAGAGTTAAATAAACTTAAAAAAAGCTCAAAACTAGACCATACTATTAGCGATTTTAACTATGGACTTAGTATCTTCGTATCAAAATATCCTAAAATTTTTAAAGAAAAAACAGGTCTTGGACTTATGCTTGGTTTAAAAGTAAATAATGGAATTGATTTTAGTAAAATTTATGATTTATGTCTTAAAAACAAACTTCTTGTTTTAAAATCGGGCAAAGATACTTTGCGCTTTTTACCGCCTTTAAATATAAACAAAAAAGAGATGGAAGAAGGTTTTAAAAGATTTAAAAACGCACTTGATGATTATGAAATTTAGTGAATATTTCGAAATTTGGTTAAATCATAATTATTATAAAAGTAGTGTAAATGTAGGAAAAAACGGAGATTTTTACACCTCTGTGAGTGTTGGGTCTATCTTTGGTCTAACTCTTGGAAAATATTTTATAAATTTGGTAAAAAGTGGACAAATCAATCAAAATTGTAACATTATAGAAATAGGTGCAAATGATGGTAGTATGATGGTTGATTTTATACAAGGCTTATATAGTTTTGATAAAAACATTTTAGAGAGTTTAAAATTTCACATTATAGAACCACATGAAAATTTAAGGAAAATACAACAACTTAAATTTAAACAAAGTTTTAAAGATAAAATAACTATATATCATCATTTAAATTTAAAAGAGTGTAGTTTTGAAAATGCATTTTTTATAAGTAATGAGCTTTTAGATACTTTTGCGTGTGAAGTTATTAAAGATAACAAAATGCTATATGTTAATGATGATGATTTAAGGTTTGAAAAAATAGACGAACAAACTTTGCTTTTATCAAACAAATTTGATATACAAAATGGTGAAATACCTATCAATTTAGAGAATTTTGTAAAAGAAATTTATAACTCATCTAAAAAATGTTGGTTTTTAACTGCTGATTATGGCGATATGAATAACACTCAAAAATCCACGCTTAGAGTTTATAAAAACCATCAAGTTTATAATTTTTTTGAACTTTCAAATTTAAAAGATTTTTTTGGCATTAGCGATATAACTTATGATGTAAATTTTAAGCTTGTAAAAAAAGTATTTGAAAATAATGGTTTTAAAATGGTTAAATTTGATAAACAAGGCTCTTGGCTTATAAATGCTGGCATTATGGATATAGTAAAAGAAATAGAACAAAATGCAGGATTTAAGGCTTATCAAAACGCTATATCGCAGGTTAAATATCTTGTAGATCCTCGTATTATGGGGGATAGATTTAAAATAATTGAGTTTAAAAAGGATTAAATGTGAAATTTATAACTTTTAAAGAAAATGAAACTATTTTTCTTGGTATTTTAGGCATAGATGGATCTGTTTTTAAATTTAAAGAAGCAAATGTAGATTTTAGTGATATGCATGATTTTATAGTAAATCATTCTTCTAACGATATGCAAAATTTAAAAGATTTATCAGCTAAAAGCGGTGGAATAAATATAAATAAAATAAAGCTTTTAGCACCCATTAATCCGCGTCAAGATGTGATATGTCTTGGTATAAATTATATGGATCACGCAAGAGAAAGTTATAAATTTAAAAATTTAAACTTTGATGGCAAACGCGAATACGCTGTGTATTTTTCAAAAAGAGTAAATGAAGCCATTGGAAGTGGTGATATTATATGCTCTCATGGTGATATTACTTCTAAGCTTGATTATGAAGTAGAGCTTGGGGTTATCATATCAAAAGATGCAAAAAATGTTGATATAAAAGATGCAAAAGATTATATATTTGGTTATACAATCATAAATGACATTAGTGCTAGAGATTTGCAAA
Organism: Campylobacter sputorum; assembly: GCF_002220775.1. Taxonomy (NCBI): domain Bacteria; kingdom Pseudomonadati; phylum Campylobacterota; class Epsilonproteobacteria; order Campylobacterales; family Campylobacteraceae; genus Campylobacter; species Campylobacter sputorum. The sequence goes on along the minus strand of NZ_CP019685.1, from coordinate 1,254,516 downwards.
ATCGCCATAAGCAGTTTTATTTTGGTAAAAGTCTCGATTGTTCTTGCCCAATAGGTCCAATGATAGTTAGTACAGATGAGATAGATAGTTCAAATTTAGATATAAAATGCTTTGTAAATGATGAAATCAGGCAGAGTTCAAATACAAAATATATGATATTTGATGAAAAATTTGTCATATCTGAACTTAGTCAAGGTATGAAACTAAAAGCAGGAAGCGTGATATCTATGGGCACTCCAAGTGGTGTTGGTATGGGGCTTAATCCACCTAAGTTTTTAAAAAGTGGTGATAAAATACGATGTGAAATACAAGGTATTGGCGTTTTAGAAAATGAAATTTTATAATAAATTTAAAATTTTCTTGTAATATTAAAAAATATTAAAATTAAGGAATAAAATGAAATTTAGTGGAAAAAATGTTTTAGTAACAGGTGGAAGTAAAGGTATAGGTGCAGAGATATGCAGAGTTTTAGCAAGTTTTAATTTAAAAGTATGGATAAATTATCGCTCAAATCCAGATATAGCAGATGCTTTAGCAGATGATATTCGCTCAAATGGTGGCGAGGCAGCTGTAATAAAATTTGATGCATCAAATGAAGAAGAGTTTATAAATGCTATAAATGTTATTATGCAAAGTGATGGCGAATTAAGTTATCTTGTAAATAATGCCGGTATTACAAATGATAAATTAGCGCTTCGTATGAAGCTGGAGGATTTTACAAGTGTGATAGAAGCAAATTTAACTTCTGCTTTTATTGGCTCAAGAGAAGCATTAAAAGTAATGAGTAAAAAACGCTTTGGTGCTGTTGTTAATATCGCTTCTATTGTTGGCGAGATGGGAAATGCTGGTCAGGTTAATTATTCTGCAAGTAAAGGTGGTATGATAGCAATGTCAAAAAGTTTTGCCAAAGAAGGTGCTAGTAGAAATATTCGTTTTAATTGTATTACGCCTGGTTTTATAGAAACTGACATGACAAATAAGCTTAGCGATGATATCAAAAAATCATATACAGATGCAGTTGCTTTAAAAAGATTTGGAAGCACAACCGATGTTGCAAACGGCGTTGCATTTTTGTTAAGTGATTATTCATCATATATAACAGGAGATGTTTTAAAAATAAATGGTGGGCTTTATATGTAGTTTTTAAGCTAAAATATTTTATAATTGTATTTTAATTTTTATAAGGAGCTGTAAATGGCAGTATTTGAAGATGTAAGAGATGTGGTTGTAGAGCAACTTAGTGTTAGTCCAGAAAGCGTAAAGCTTGAGTCTAAAATAATAGAAGATTTAGGCGCTGATTCTCTAGATGTTGTTGAATTAGTAATGGCTTTAGAAGAAAAATTTGATGTTTCTATCCCTGATAGTGATGCTGAAAAATTACTTAGCATTCAAGATGTTGTAACATATATAGAAAATTTAAATAAATAGTTATAAATTTTTAAGGATATACATTGAAAAGAGTTGTTATAACAGGCATCGGGATGATAAATGCATTAGGACTTGATAAAGATAGTGCGTTTAAAGCTATATGTGAAGGCAAAAGCGGTGTTGATAGAATTACTCAATTTGATGTTACAGATTTTCCTGTTCAAATTGCAGCAGAGATTAAAAATTTTGATCCTTTAAATGTAGTAGACCCAAAAGAAGTTAAAAAATTAGATAGATTTATTCAACTTGGCATCAAAGTAGCAAAAGATGCTATGAACGATGCTAAATTTGAAATCTATGATGGTGAAAATTTTGGTGTTTGTTCTGCTGCTGGTATAGGAGGGCTTCCAAATATTGAGAAAAACTCTAATACATGTTTAGAAAAAGGGCCAAGAAGAATATCTGCATTTTTCATACCATCAGCACTAGTAAATATGCTAGGCGGAGTTATTTCTATAAATCATTCTTTAAAAGGCCCCAATTTATCATGTGTTACTGCTTGTGCTGCTGGCACTCATGCTATCAGCGAAGCTGCAAAATCTATAATGTTAGGTTGTGCTGATAAAATGCTTGTTGTTGGAGCTGAATCTGCTATATGCCCTGTTGGTATAGGCGGATTTGCAGCTATGAAAGCACTTTCAACTAGAAACGATAGTCCACAAACTGCTTCAAGACCATTTGATAAAGACAGGGATGGTTTTGTTATGGGAGAAGGTGCTGCTGCTTTGGTATTGGAAAGTTATGAAGATGCTATTGCTAGAGGAGCTAGAATTTATGCAGAGTTAGTAGGATTTGGTGAAAGTGGAGATGCCTATCATATAACCTCTCCAGTAGTAGATGGACCTGCTAGAGCCATGAAAAAAGCATTGCAAATGGCTGGAAATATCAATATAGATTATATTAATGCACATGGTACCTCAACATCTATAAATGATAAAAATGAAACAGCTGCATTAAAGCAAATTTTTGGTTCAAAAGTTCCTCCTGTTAGCTCAACAAAAGGTCAAACTGGGCATTGTTTAGGTGCTGCTGGAGCAATTGAGGCTGTAATTTGTTTAATGGCTATGCAAGAAGGTATCATTCCCCCTACTATAAATTATACAACACCTGATGAAGAATGTGATTTAGACTATGTTCCAAATAAAGCAAGAAAAGCTGAATTAAAAGCAGTAATGAGCAATTCATTCGGTTTTGGTGGAACTAATGGCTCTTTGATTTTTAAAAGATTGGATTAAAATTGGCTAGTTATCTAGATTTTGAAAAAAATATCAAACAACTTGATGAGAGTATAGCAGTAGCTAAGATAAAAGGTGACACTCATGCTGTTGAAATTTTAGGTAAAAATTTAGAAAAAGAAATTTCAAAAACATATAAAAATTTAAACGAATTTCAACGTTTAAGCCTTGCTAGACATCCTGATAGACCTTACGCATTAGATTATATAAGAGCTTTGCTAACAGATTCATATGAACTTCATGGAGATAGAGCTTATAGAGATGACCCAGCAATTGTTTGCTATATTGGATATATTGCAGAGCAAAAAGTTATGGTAATAGGTGAACAAAAGGGAAGAGGGACTAAGAATAAACTAAAAAGAAATTTTGGGATGCCTCATCCTGAGGGTTATAGAAAAGCTTTAAGATTTGCTAAAATGGCTGAAAAGTTCTCTTTGCCTGTTGTATTTTTAATAGACACTCCTGGTGCATATCCTGGGATTGGAGCTGAAGAGAGAGGACAAAGTGAGGCTATAGCTAGAAATTTGTTTGCACTAAGCGATATTGCTACACCAACAATAGCTATAGTTATTGGTGAGGGAGGAAGTGGCGGTGCTTTAGCAATAGGTGTTGTAGATAGACTTGCTATGCTTACTAACTCAGTGTTTTCAGTGATTTCGCCTGAGGGTTGTGCTGCTATTCTTTGGAATGATCCATTAAAAAACGAAATAGCAACTAAAGCAATGAAAATAACAGCAGATGATTTAATGGAATTAAATTTGATAGATGATGTTATAAAAGAGCCTATAAATGGTGCACATAGAGATAAAGATGGAGCCGCTAAAGCTATTGGGGCTTATATATTAAATACATTAGATGAGCTTTATAAACTTCCAAAAGATGAACTTTTAAAAAACAGAATGAATAAAATTTTAAAAATAGGTGCTTTTAAAGAAAATTAAATTTGTTTTTAAAATACTTGACATTTAAATTATGATTAGATATAATTATATTTCGTTTTATGATATTGGGGTATAGCCAAGCGGTAAGGCAACTGGTTTTGGTCCAGTCATTCAGAGGTTCGAATCCTCTTACCCCATCCACTAGTATCTAGTAAAGCTAGGTTTTATCGCAGAGTAGAGCAGTGGTAGCTCGTCGGGCTCATAACCCGAAGGTCGGCGGTTCAAATCCGTCCTCTGCAACCAAATTTAATGTTTATAATATGATATGAATGTATTTTATCTTTCTTTTATATTTTTCCTATTCGAGATTATTGATATTTATTTAGTTAAAAGTGAAAATTTTTTAGATATTATTCAAGAATATATAAAAAATTATACAAAATTTCCCATTTTATTTTTAATGTCAAAAGGAAATTTTATATTACTTTGTTTTATTGTATTTGCATTAAATGTGCATAATTTTATTATGATAAGCTTATTTATAGTTTATTTTTTAGATATTTATATGAATATTTCTATTATAGACAAAGTTTTAAATGGTAAAAATTTAGGTATTTACAAAGATATATTTATTGTAAATCCAAAAATTAGTAAAAAATCTAGATTAATAATAAGTTGTTGTATTACAATTTTATTTTACGCTGGTATTTCTTGACAATTTTTAAAAATTTAACTAAAATAATCTTTTTATAAAACTACTTTTATTCTTTTTTGTGATTCTACGCAAAATTTAAAGAGGAACGATGGAAAATGGCAAAAAACAGCATCAAAGGACACACATTCCTGTTGATGGCTACAAGATAGAGGATTTAAGACTTTTAGATATTAATAGTTTAGTTGATATAGCTGAAGAAATTGGAGTTGAAAATCCGCGAGAATTTAGAAGACAAGAACTATGCTTTGAGATATTAAAAGCTCAAACTAAACAGGGTGGCTTTATACTATTTACCGGAATTCTTGAGATTACAAATGATGGTTATGGATTTTTAAGGGCAATGGATGCAAATTTTAGCGATACTGCCAATGATGCTTATGTTAGCCAATCGCAAATTCGCAAATTCGCTCTTAGGGTTGGGGATATAGTTACAGGACAAGTTAGAGAGCCAAAAGATCAAGAAAAATATTATGCTTTATTAAAAATAGAAGCAGTTAATTATATGCCTTTACAAGAAGCTAAAGATAGACCTCTTTTTGATAATCTAACACCGCTTTTTCCTACTAAAAAAATAGTTTTAGAGTATGAATCTTCAAAATTAACAGGAAGGGTTTTAGATCTTTTTACGCCCATTGGAAAAGGACAGCGCGGATTGATAGTTGCACCTCCAAGAAGTGGTAAAACAGAACTTATGAAAGAATTAGCACATGGTATTGCTATAAACCATCCAGAGGCACATTTGATGGTTCTTTTGGTTGATGAAAGACCAGAAGAAGTTACAGATATGCAAAGATGTGTAAAGGGCGAGGTTTATAGTTCAACTTTTGATCAACCTGCAATAAATCATGTAAGAGTTGCGGAGCTTGTTATAGAAAAAGCAAAGCGTTTGGTTGAGATGAAAAAAGATGTAATCATACTTCTTGATTCTATTACTAGACTAGCAAGAGCGTATAACACAGTAACTCCTTCAAGTGGCAAAGTTTTAACAGGTGGAGTGGATGCTAATGCGCTTCATAAACCAAAAAGATTTTTTGGTGCAGCTAGAAATATAGAAGAGGGCGGTAGTCTTACTATAGTTGCAACAGCGCTTATAGATACTGGTTCAAGAATGGATGAGGTTATATTTGAAGAGTTTAAAGGAACAGGAAATAGTGAAATAGTTCTTGATAGAAACATATCCGATAGAAGAATTTATCCAGCTATAGATATTTTAAAAAGTGGAACTAGAAAAGAAGAGCTTTTACAAGGTCCAGAGAGTTTGCAAAGAATTTGGATTATAAGAAGTGCAATGTCTAATATGGATGACATAGAAGCTCTTAAATTTTTATATTCTAAAATGCTTAAAACTAAAAATAATGAAGAGCTTTTGGCTGTTATGAATGATTAAAGATTATTGATAAACATCAAAATATACTTTGATGTTTAAATCTTTATCTCCTGAATACACGGCAAGTTCATATCTCATTACGCTAATAACACAAGCGCTAAGTGTGACTGTTGCCATATGTTTTAAACCAACACTTTTTAAATTTACTTTAATTGTTCCCATATCCATATTTACACCGTTAAATCTCACATTTAAATCTTTGATATCACTATCAAGTCCAGAAATTAATAAGTCAAGCGGTGTCATTACTTGTATTGGTGTAGGACTAAGAGATATTTCAATTTCTTTTGAGTTATAAGTCACTTTGCACGGATGTTCTGATAAATTACATTCTAAAGGTTCTAGGTTTTTAGATATTTGATCTTTTGAAATTATATTATTTTTGTTTTTTTCAAAAGATATATTTGATAAAATAATTCCAAGTATAAGAGCTATTGTTATAATTATTATAACTATTTTTTTATTCATTTTTATCCCCACATATACAATTTTCTAGCATTATAGCAAAATAAAACTATATTTATGATATATAAAGAGATTTATTATGAATGGTGTGTTAAAATATAATTTTATTTTATTTTGAGGAAAATTGTTGGCATTAGCACTTAAATACAGACCTAGTAACTTTGATGGATTAATAGGGCAAGATCAGGTAGTAAAAAGTTTAAAAAATGCTCTTGATATACAAAGATTGGGTCATGCGTATCTTTTTTCTGGACTTAGAGGAAGTGGCAAAACATCAACTGCAAGAATTTTTGCAAAAGCTATGGTTTGTTCAAAAGGACCTACTTCAATGCCTTGTGAAGTTTGTGATAATTGTAAAATGGCAAATGAAAATCGCCACATTGATATTATAGAGATGGATGCTGCAAGCCATAGGAAAATAGATGATATAAGAGATCTTATAGAACAAACTAGATATAAACCAGCTATAGCAAGATTTAAAATTTTTATCATAGATGAAGTTCATATGCTTACAAAAGAAGCTTTTAACGCTCTTTTAAAAACTCTTGAAGAGCCACCTGAGTATGTTAAATTTATACTTGCTACAACAGATCCATTAAAACTGCCTCTTACTATCATCTCACGAACGCAGCATTTTAGATTTAGACCTATCAATAAAAACGAAATAGTAAAACACTTGCAGTTTATTTTAAGTAGTGAAAACATAAAATATGAAGATGGTGTTGCTGAAATACTTGCAAGATCTGGAAGCGGTTCTCTTAGAGACACACTAACTTTACTTGATCAAGCTATAATATTTACAAACTCAAATTTAACAAAAGCATCTGTTTCTTCTATGCTTGGACTTTTGGACCCAGATAAAATAGAGAAAATTTTTGAAACTATACTTAAAAACGATAAAAACGAGTTAATAAACCTTGCAAAAGAACTAGAAGGATATGAAACTCAAAATATAATAGATGAGATGATTGTTAATTTAAAAGATAAATTTTTAAATAAAGATAGCAGATATTCTTTGTTGCTTTGTGAAAGATTTTTTAAAATTCTATCAAAATCAAAAACTATGCTTAGTGTGGATGTAGATGACAATTTTGTTTTACTTTTGATGTTTTTTATGATGATGGAAGCTACAAATTTAAAGAGTATAGATGAAATGATAACCTCTTTAGAAAAAGATAAATTAAATACTTTAGATACTTCTATACAAGTAAGTTTTGATAAACCAAAACAAGTTAAGAAAGCCCATTATGATGAATTTTTAAAAAATTTATACGATAGAAGTTATGAACTTGGAAAATGTTTTGATGTATGTATAGAGTTTGTAAAATTTGAGAATAATATAATGTTTTTAAACTCAAGTGCCAGTGGCGAAAACCAAGATATTCTTCGTAAAAGTTCATCTGTCATAATGAAAGTTTTAAGACAAACTTTCGATAAAGAGACCAAAATAAAAATAGATTCTTATACAAAAGAAGAAAATATTCAAAAAAATGACAAAAATATAGAAAATGGAAATTTAAAAAACGAAACTAATGAAGAAATGCAAACTCAAAATTCTTTAAATGAATTAAAGACTTCTGATATAAAAATTGATGATGAACAAAGTTTAAATTTAAATAAAAACAAAGAAGATGAAAATATATCTTATATGAACAGACTCTTTGGAGATCCGCAAATACAAAACACATAATCTAGATAAATAGGTTTTACTTATCTAGTTCTTTCATTTTTTTACAACCATCACTATCACCTCTAAAACAAATGGTTGTATATATATTTTTTGCTATTTCTAAGTCTTTTGGAATTTCACCTTTACCTTTTTCAAATATTTCAGCCATCAAAAAACATGACTTCATCTCATAAAGACCGCAAGCATAGTTGAAGTATTCAAGCGCTGTTTTTATGTCGTCTTTTTTATAAAAGAAATTACCCGCTTTTGTGCAAGAAAATTTATCACCCTTTTTGCATGTTTGGTCATAAATTTGTAAAGCTTTTATCTCATCTTTTATGTTAGATTGTGTTGCTGTTTCATAAACATTTGCAAGTTTAATGCAAGATGAAAAAAAGTTTTGTTTGCAAGAAATATCATAATATTTTATAGCTATATCGTATTTTTCTAAAGCATTTGCACTATCGCCTACTTGTTCGCATACTTGTGGATTTTGTGAATTATCGCAAGAGGTTTTTAAAATTTCTAACTTATAGGTTTGGGCTTCTATCTGTTTTTGTGTTAATGGGGATTTATCTGCTGTATTTTTTTTATAATTTTTATCATTTAAATTTTTAGATGTTGTTGCACAGCCAATAAAAATTAACGACAAAAGTATAGAAAAAATTATATTTTTTTTCATTTTTTCTCCTTTTTAAATTTTATGAGTTATATAGTATGTCTCTTTATTCTCAACTTTTTGTATAGCTATTTTGTATTTATCAGACCAATTTTCTATAATATTAATGATGTCTTCTTTTATATTTTGCGGTGATTTTTCATATTTTATTTTAAAATAATCATATGAATTTGACATTGTTATATAACTAAGATAAGGCTTTAATTTGTCATTTAACTCTACTATATGTTGTAGTTCTTTATCCGTTAAATCGCATTTTGATAATATTCTTTTAATCTTTTCTATACTCGCATCATTTTGTGTGTAACCTAGCTGAACTAAAACTGCTTCGTAATTCATATTTTCTCCTTTATTTATTACTTTTTTGTGCTATAAGCACATCTTCGATAACTTTTTTTATATCTCCATCTAATATAGCATCGGTTTGCGAATATGCTATATTAGATCTGACATCTTTTACTTGTTGATAGGGAAATAACACATAAGAGCGTATTTGATACCCCCAACCTATATCGCTTTTTTGGGATGAATTTTGGGTATTTTGTTTTTGTTTTTCTAGCTCTAATTCGTAAAGCCTAGATTGCAATACTTTTAGTGCTGTTGCTTTATTTTTGTGCTGACTTCTATCATTTTGACATTGAACTACTATTCCTGTTGGAATATGTGTAATTCTAACCGCACTTTCTGTTTTATTTACATGCTGTCCCCCAGCACCGCTTGCTCTATAGTAATCAAATCTTATATCTTTTTCTTCTATATCTATTTGTATATCGTCATCTAACTCTGGGCTTACCATCACAGAACTAAAACTTGTGTGTCTTCGTCCTGCACTATCAAAAGGGCTTGTGCGAACGAGTCTATGTATTCCATTTTCTGCTTTTAGATATCCATAAGCGTTTTCGCCACGCACAATAAAGCTCACATCTTTAAGACCCGCCTCTTCACCTTCTTGAAAATCAAGTGTTTCGACTTTATATCCCATTCTTTCAGAAAATCTCAAATACATTCTATAAAGCATGCTTGCCCAGTCATTGCTTTCTGTTCCACCAGCCCCTGGATGGATGCTAACTATGGCATTTTTGCTATCATCTTGGCTACTTAACATCATTTGAATTTCAAAATTTGTTATTAAATTTTCTAAATTTGAAGATTCTTCAAATAAAGAATTTATAGTTTCTTGATCGTTTTCATCTTGCGCTAATTCAAAAATATCTTTAGCATCATATAGGGCATTTTTTGCTTTTTCATAACTAGATAAAATATTACTTAGTTTCGTTTTTTCTTTATTTAAAGCACCAGCTTTTTTTGCATCATTCCAAAGCAATGGATCTTTTTGAAATTCTTCTATCTCACTTATACGCTCTTGTGCCTTAGTGGGATTTATTATAGATATTATATTTTCTATTTTGTTTTTTAAATTTTTTAGAAGCTCTAAATATTCATAACTGTCCAAATTTTTACTCCATTACAATTTTTCTTTTTATTCGTGGCGATAGCTTTACTAAAATTTCATAATTTATTGTATTAAAAAAGTTAGCCCATTTTGTAACATCTTTAAAAATACAAATTTTTTCTCCGCTATCTTCACAGCTAAAACTATCCATAGACATTTTACCAAGTAGTTTTTTACCATTTTCTATCAAAAGTTCGCCATTTCCATTATATCTAAAAAGACCATCTGCATATCCTAAATCATAAGTGGCTATATTTATATCTTCTTTGGCGCAAAATTTCGCACCATAGCCCACGCAACAACCTTTTTTTAAAACCCTTTTACTAACTCTATTTGCCCATAAGCTAAGTATTGGTTTTAAATTTAATGTATCACAAAATTCATTATATCCATATAAAGATATACCAACTCTTATAAAATCATCATCAATCTTCTCGGCTCTATTTGTAGCAGCTGAATTGTGAGAGTGGAAAACTAAATTTTCATATCCAAATTTACAAGCTACCATTTTTAAACTTTTTTTTGATTTTTCATATACCATTTTTTGTGCAAAATAATCGCTACTGATTTCATCAGCAGATCTGAAATGCGTGTATGCACCAAGAAGTTTTAAATTTCTTTTTTTGGCAATTTTACAAGCAAGTTCAAAATCTTTTTGCAAAATCCCATTTCTATGCATCAATGTATCGATAGCAAAATGAATTTTTGAGTTTTCTTTTATTATTTCAAGTGCCGATAAATCATTTATAGCATATGTAAAGGTTATATTTTCATTTCCGTTTGGTATGTGTGAAAGCACTAATATATCATCAAAAAATTCTTTTATCTCATTGGCTTCATCTATACTTCTTACACAAGCATGACGCACACCTAAATTTGCTAGTTCTTTTGCCATTAAAACTAAACCATGTCCATAAGCATTGTCTTTTAAAACTGCTATGATTTTCTTAACACTTCCTATTTTGGTTGAAATTTGCGAAACATTATGTTTTAAATTATTTAAATTTATTAAAATTTCAGACATTTTAAAACTACTGTTCTAAAATAATTTTCATTTTACCATCTTTTATCATAGCATATAGAGTTTTTTGACCTTGAAATTTATGACTAGGTGCTTCGTAATGCTCCATAAAAGCTATTCTAAATATTTTTTTGCCTTGCGAGTTTGGATATGGGGATATTTCATAATCACTAAATACAATTTTTTTACTCTCTTTTTTGTCAAATATCCTTTTTTTCATGACTTTAAAATCATCAAATTTCATACCATCATATCTAACAAAACTATCATCATAAAAGTTTAAATATTTGTCTATATCGCTAATAGTCCAAGCTTGTTTCCAAAAAAATATATCTCTTAAAAGTATAGCAATATCATCTTTTGAAGTCTTTGCTTCACCTGATTCTGATATAAGAGCTATTGCTCTTGATGTTTGCTTTTGCATAAGTTCATCAAATTCTAAAAGCAAATCGTTTTTAAGTGCAACGCAACCTTCTGTCGTAAGCTCGTTTTTTCTATTTCCATCACTTGGAAATCCGTGTATCCATATGCCGCCACCTGTTTTTCCAAGTATTTTATCATATAAATTTGGATAAGATAGAGAAAAAGCTATTGGTCCATAATAATCGCTTGGCGGAGTAAATCTTCTTGTAACTTCATACGCACCAACTGGCGTTTTTAAATCACCTTCTTTAAATTTATCGCCAAGTTCCCCGGTAATGATATCTTGATGAAAAATATTTGTAAGATTTCCATCCTCATATGTATACATACTCATTTTTTTACCGACTTTGTCTACCGTTATTATGGTTGTATTATTATCATAATAACCATATTTTACATCTATATCTTTTATTGTATCTATCCAAAAATTTGATTTTTTGATATTTTCATCTAATATCTTTTTTACAGCTTCTATGCCATCTTCAAGATAAATTTGCTCTAAACTTTTTGAATATAATAAACCAATAAATAAAACAACAAAAACAACTATTTTTTTCAAAACAATACTCCAAAATTTTTGATTTAAAATAAAATAATTTGTGATTATATTAAATTTTTTCTTAAAATCTAAATTTATGGTATATAAATTTATATTTAATATTTGATTATATAATTAAATTTATTTATATTTTTAAGGAGAGTAAATGAAAAAAGTACTTTTATCAACTATAGTCAGTGGAATGATGTTTGCATACGCAGCAGATATTGATGTAAGTAATGTTTATGCAAAAGCTACGCCACCAAATGCTAAAAATAGCGGTGCTTTTATGTTAATTAAAAATAATACTGATAAAGATATAGCTTTGGTTTCAGCTACAAATAGTCTTAGTGATGTTACAGAGCTTCATACTCATATAGAAGAAAATGGTATGAAAAAAATGATTCAAGTGCCAAAAATAGACATTAAAGCTAACTCAACAACAGAGCTAAAACCAGGAGGTTTGCATGTAATGTTTATAGGCATTAAAAAACCAATGGTAGTTGGAGAAAATGTAAAAATGACACTTACTTTTGATAATGGACAAACAGTTACATTAGATAAAGTTCCTGTTAAAGAAATTAAACCTATTAAAATGCATTAAAAAATAAAAAAGGTTCATTGTGAAAAAAATTCTTACATATATATCTTTAGCGGTTGTTATATTTGCTATTAGTTTTGGTGTTTCAAATATACTAAAAGATAAAAACAAGTATGATTTTAGTGCTCAAAGTATCAATGGGAAAGTAACAATGGACTCTTTTGATGGAAAATATAAGATATTTTATTTTGGTTATACATTTTGTCCAGATGTTTGTCCCACTACTTTAACACTCGTCTCTACTGCTTTAGAAAATCATCCAAAAAAAGATGATGTTGTGATTGTATTTGTAACACTTGATCCTAAAAGAGATAAAATTAAAGAAACCGATGAATTTGTGAAGTATTTTTACCCCAACTCAGTTGGTATTGTAGTAGATAATCTTGATAAAATGACATCAAATTTTGGTGTTAAATACCAAATAGTAGATCTCAAAGACTCTCAGATGCAATATTCTGTGGCACATAGTTCTGCAATTTATCTTTTTAATAAAGATGGAAATTTTGTAAAAGAAGTAACAAATTTAACAATGCAAGAAATAAAATCTTCCGTAGAAGAGCTTTTAAAACACTAAAAAATCATTGTATTTTCTAAAATTTTATTTATAAATGCTCAAAATTTAAGAAATTTAGTATATTTTTTTTAAAAAACTATTGAATATTCCTTAAAAACATTGTAAAATATATCGTATTAATTTCTTTTAAGGAGTCATCATGACAAAAGCGGATTTCATTCAAAAGGTTGCTGAAAAAGCAGAATTAACAAAAAAAGATACAACAGCTGCATTAGACGCTGTTTTAGAAAGCTTAACAGAGGTACTTTCTAAAGGTGAAAGCATGACTTTTGTAGGTTTTGGTACTTTTAGTGTATCAGAAAGAGCTGCTAGAACTATAAAAGTTCCAGGAACACAAAAAGAGATGAAAATAGCTGCTAGAAATACAGTTAAATTCAAAGTTGGTAAAAAACTTAAAGAGTCAGTTGCAAATGGTGGAAAAACAAAAGCACCTGCTAAAGGCAAGAAAAAATAATTAATTATTTACAAAATGGATGTTTATAACATCCATTTTGCTTGTTAATGCTCTTTATGAAATAAAATAAGGAGATATAGTGCAAATATACACATCTTTTACATCAAATAATCCTTACGAAAATAATTATAATAAAAACAAAAATGAACTCTCTCAGGAAGAAAAGCTGCAGGTTGCAAAACTTCAAAAGAGAGATAGTGAAGTAAAAGCACATGAGGCAGCACATCTTGCAAGTGGAGCTGGACTTACAAGAGGGCTAAATTATAGTTACGAAAAAGGTCCAGATGGCAAGCAGTATGCCGTTGGTGGCGAGGTTATACTTGATACTAGCAAAGGTAAAACTCCGCGAGAAACTATTCAAAAAAGTGAGCAGATAAAAAGAGCAGCCTTAGCACCATCTAATCCAAGTTCTGCTGATTTAAAAATAGCCGCAAATGCTGAGGCTATGAAAAATAATGCACAATCTGAACTTAGAAAAGAGCTTATCGATACAAAAGTAAAATTTAGCTCAAAAAATCCTTTAAAAATATACAATGATACAGAAATTCCAAATATTTTAGGTTTATTTTAAAATTTAATACAATTATATTTAAATTATTTTCATTACAGTAATTTAAAAAATATTTATTTGTTTATAGTAAATTTTGCCAATATTTCTTACTCTTATAATTCAAGGAAATTCATGAATAACAAATTTATATCTATTTTTATTCTTATATCTTTTTGTTTAAATTTTTTGTATGCGACTGATAATAATAGTTCAAATGTTTTGTCGTCTCAAAATCAAGAACTAGCAGAAAATATATCAAAGATGGTTGATGCAAATTTAACCCAAGATAATCAAAATCAAGAGCTTGTCAATATAATAGCTCAGAAAATCGTTGACGATAATACCACTGAAAAGACCGAAGATACGCTCAAAAATACACTTTTTGAATTTGTAGATGAGTTAATTGGTATAAATAAACAAATAGATATACTAAAATGGCAAAATGATCAAAACTCAACCGAAGATGAAGTGCAAAAATTAACTAATACCAAAACAGATTTATTAAATAAAATTCCATCAGCCATAACAAATCAAAAATTTCCATTAAGTTTTATAGAGAAATATATTGAGGAGAAAAAAAAATTAACAAGAGATTATAAAAAATATAAAAATAATACTAAAAGTGAGCAATTTATTAAAACTGCAATCAAGCTTTATACAACAGAACTTAGTGAGATTTTTTATTCTACATTGATAAAAATTGAAAAAATGTTCATTGAAGGAACTAATCAATCTGAATTAAAGGATATCATAGAAAAATCACTATTGAATATAAAAACTAACAATTTTACTAAAATAAAAATTTTAGAAAATGACATTGATAATAGTGCTCAAGAACTTTATAAGGAAGATTTTTATATTTATGAACTGCATAAAAAGACATATGAAGAAATATTTGAATTTTTGCTTTCAAATACAAATCTTCTTGCTAGTAATATGTTTTTTACAAGCCTAAATTTAAAAGGATTTATAAAATTTATAAATCAAAGAAGTCCTTTTGATGTAGAAACCATAAATAGTGGAAAAGTTGTTTTAATATCTGTGATTATGCTGTTTTTCTTTTCTCTTAGAAAATCGTTTGCAAATATTATATATTTTATTTTTACTATTTTTTCAAAAAACAAAGACCATAAAGATAATGTAAAAAAAGAAGTTGTTGATATCATTAAAAAGCCTATGGGATTTTTACTCCTTGCTTATGGCGTGGATATTAGTATGAGTATATTTTTCTATCCATCGCCCGTTCCTATTAAATTTGCTAGTGGGTTAAATATAGTCTATATTCTCCTTTATGCTTGGTTGGTAACTAGCGTTATGGATGGTTATGGCGTAATGATAATAGGTCATCTTGCAAAAAAGGGTGGAAAGAAAGAGATTTTAAATTTATTTATAAAAGTGATCTATATAATAGTAATAATTATAGCAATTTTGCTTATTTTAAGTTCTCTTGGATTTAATGTATCAGCTTTTGTCGCTTCTCTTGGTATAGGAGGTTTGGCTATAGCTCTTGCAACAAAAGACATTATAGCTAACTTTTTTGCCTCAATAATGCTTATACTTGATAATACATTTTCCCAAGGAGATTGGATAGTTTGTGGAAATGTAGAAGGAACAGTTGTAGAAACTGGACTTAGAAAAACTACCATTAGAACATTTGACAACGCTCTTGTTTTTGTTCCAAATTCAAAAATAATGGATAACAGTGTTAAAAATTGGAATAGGCGCAAAGTTGGAAGGCAAATCAAGATGTATTTGAGTATAGATTATAGCACTACTCCTAATCAGATTAAAGCTTGTATAGCAGATATAAAAGATATGCTAACAAATCATCCTGGTATAGCAGTACCTGTGGAAACAACAAGTTCAAAAGAAATATTTAAATATGGAAGAAGCATGGTTTCTGTTGATGATTTAGCTGGATATAAAAATAATCTTTTTGTTGTATTGGATGAATTTAGTGAATCATCTATAAATATCATGATATATTGCTTTTCAAAAAGCGTTGTTTGGGCAGAGTTTTTATCAGTTAAAGAAGATGTTATGTTAAGGATAATGGATATCTTAGAAAAACATCATGTAAAATTTGCTTTTCCAACTAGAAGCATTTATTTAGAAAATGCAAAAGATTTAAGGGACTAGTTTAAATTTAAAACAGAATATTCTGTTTTAAATTTATCTACCAACCCATATTCATTTTTATTTCTTTAAGCGCATTAATTCTATCTTGTGTGCTTGGATGAGTTCTAAAAAGAGATGAAAAGCTATTTTTTAAACCACTAAAAGGATTTATTATAAACATATGAGCACTTTGCGGTGTTGCGTTTTGTAACATAGCGCCACTTCTTGCATAGTTTTCTAGTTTACTAAGAGCATCTATCAAACCTTGTGGGTTTTGTGTTAGCATAGCCGCACCTTTGTCTGCTGCGTATTCTCTACTTCTGGATATACTCATTTGAATTATTGTAGCAACTATTGGCATAATTATAGCTAGCACTAATATCAAAATAGGGTTTCCTCTATTTTCTCCATCTTTATTTCCGCCCATCATTGCTCCAAATTGTGCAAAATTTGCAAGCATTGCTATGGCTCCTGCAAAAACCGCTGCAATAGAGCCAGTTAATATATCATAATGCTTAACATGACTCATTTCATGAGCTAGCACAGCTTGTATTTCTTTTTCATCAAGTAAATTTAAAAGCCCCTCAGTTACTGCAACTACAGCATTTGATGGATTTCTTCCAGTTGCAAAAGCATTTGGTGTATTATCTGGTATAATGCAAACTTTTGGCATAGGAGTGCCAGCTTTAGTAGCCAAATTTCGCACGATTTGATAAAGTCCGCTTGCGTTTGATTCATCAACTTCTATTGCATTGTAATGTTTTAATACCATTTTATCGCTAAAAAAGTAGCTAAAAAGATTTGTAGCACAAGCCATTAAAAATGCTATTATCATACCTTGTTCTCCACCTATAGAATATCCCACAAATATAAAAAGTAGCATTAAAGCCACCATTAAAAAAGTTGTTTTAAAAATTTCCATTTTTTATTGCTCTCCTATAAATTACAGCATCAATTCTAAGCTTTATAGCTCTTAAAATGTCGTTTTTGTCATTTACTATCATAGCTATTTTGCTATCAAAAAGATAGTATGTTGCCAAATTTTGTATTTCTTGTATTATGTTTTCATTTTTGATAATTATAAATTTAGCACCGACTGCATTTGCCATAATTGCTTCGTAACTATCATTTACTATTAAAGAAAATTTGAGATTTGAGTTTATTGCAAGTTGTATATTTTTTTCATCATAATCAAATATAATATGCTCATTCAAATTACTGGGATTTTTTGTGTAAATAAGCGGCTCGTAATTTACAAGTCTATCACCAATTATCTGCATTTTGCTCCTTTTTTATACACTCTTTGCATATGTATTTACCGTCTTTTAAAACAGTATCTTTAAGTTCTACAAAAGTTGAACATTTCTCGCATTCTACAAAATTTTCTGCACTTGCATTTTTTTTCTTTTTTTTTGTGTTATTTTCTACATTTTTTCTTTGTATTTTAAAAAATAAAATATATACAATAAACAAAATGGCTAAAAGTGCTAAAATTTTTACTAACATAATTTTTCCATAAATAGATAATTTCTTACTCCGTCATTAAAGATTTTTGTATTTAAATCTTGAATTTCATCTTCTACGCTACTTCCTTTATAAAAAAGGAATTTTGTATTTTCATCGTAGAAACCATTGCAAATTTTAATTAAATCTTTGGTTTTCATAACTGCTCTTGATGTTATAAAATCGGCTATAAATTTTTTGCAACTCTCAATTTTAGCATTATAAACTATAATATTTTCTAAATTTAAAGCCACTTTTACATAGTTTAAAAATGACGATTTTTTAGTGTGTGGTTCATATAGACTCCATTTACAATCTTTTAAAATAAGTGCCAAAAAAATAGCAGGAAAACCAGCGCCACTTCCTATATCAATAGCATTTTTAGGATAAAAATTTAAAAACTCTAAAGGTTTTATGCTATCTTCTATAACATCATCAATGTTTTTGTATGTTGTAAAACTATGAATTGTGTTAAATTTATATAGCAGTTCTTTAAATTTATCACACTTTTCATAAAAATTATCAGGTATATCAATCATCAAGCATATGTCCCATTTTTTCCTGTTTTACTTTTAGATATTTTTCATTATATTTATTGGATTTTATAATTATTGGCACTCTTTTTACAACTTCTACGCATTTTAATCCCATAAGCTTTTTAGGATTATTTGTAAGTAAATTTATCTTTTTAATGTCATAATGTTTTAGTATAAAATCCACTATTTCATATGTTCTTTCATCTGCTTTAAATCCTAGCTGATGATTTGCCTCAATTGTATCATAGCCTTTATCTTGCAAAGAATATGCGTTTATTTTATTTAATAATCCTATATTTCGTCCTTCTTGTCTAAGATAAATTACCATGCCAGTATTTTTATATATATATTTTAAACTAGCTGCTAGCTGATCTCCGCAGTCACATTTAAGGCTTCCAAGTGCATCTCCAGTTAAGCATTCTGAGTGAATTCTTACATTTAAAATATCCCCAAAAGGCTCTTTAAATATAACTAAATGATCTTTTTTACCTTCTTTAAAAGATTGAACTTTAAACATACCAAAACGTGATGGTAGATTAGCTATTTGTGAAATTTCTATTTGCATAAAACATCCTATTATTTTTTGAGACATTATAATACACTAAATAATATAATATATAAATTATGTTATTTAAATTTTTATTAGATATTTAATGCAATTATGATAAACTAATAAACATTTTACGAAAAAGGATAAACTATGTTTAAGAGATTTAGAAGATTAAGACTTACTACTCAGATGCGAGATTTAGTTAGGCAAACTTATCTAAGTAGCAATGATTTTATTTATCCTCTTTTTGTAGTTGAGGGTAAAAATATAAAAAATGAAATAGCATCAATGCCTGGCGTTTATCAAATGAGTTTAGATGAAATTTTAAAAGAGTGCTCTGTTGTTGTAAATTTAGGTATAAAAGCTATTATGCTATTTGGAATTCCTAGCCTAAAAGATAGTATAGGAAGTGATGCTTTAAGCAATGATGGCATTATAGCTAAAAGTTTAAGGGCTATAAAAGATAAATTTCCAGATCTTATAGTCATAACAGATCTCTGTTTTTGTGAATATACAGATCACGGACATTGCGGTATAATCGATTATGTTCATGGTACTGTTGATAATGATGCTACGCTAGATATTTCTGCAAAACAAGCTTTGATACATGCAGAAAATGGTGCAGACATGATAGCCCCAAGCGGAATGATGGATGGCATTATAGAAACACTTCGTTTTGCTCTTGATGATGGAGGATATGAAAATTTACCTATAATGGCATATTCAACTAAATTTGCTAGTGCTTATTATGGACCTTTTAGAGATGTTGCTGAAAGTACTCCAAAAACTGGTGATAGAAAGTCGTATCAAATGGATCCTGCAAATAGATTAGAGGCTATAAATGAAAGTTTAGAAGATGAAGCACAAGGTGCGGATATACTTATGATAAAACCAGCTTTGGCCTATTTGGATCTTATAAGGGATTTAAGAGATAGAACTCTTCTTCCGATATGTGCTTATAATGTAAGTGGAGAATACGCACTTTTAAAAGCTGGAGAAAAGCTTGGTGTGATAGATTATGATAGGGTTATGATGGAAACTTTGCTTGGTATGAAAAGAGCAGGTGCTGATATGATTATAACTTATCATGCAAAAGAAGCTTGTGAAATTTTACAAAAAGTTTAAATTTAAGTAGTTTGAAAGAGAGATATGAGGCATTTTTTAACAATTAATGATTTTAGTAAAGATGAAATTTTAGAAATTTTAGAAATTTCAAAAAATATAAAAAAAGAAACCAAGAAAAAAGAGTATAAGCCTTATTTAAAGGATCAAATTTTAGCTATGATTTTTGAGAAAAGCTCAACTAGAACTAGAATAAGCTTTGAAGTTGGCATTCACCAACTTGGAGGAAAAGGCTTATTTTTAAGCTCAAAAGATATACAGCTTGGAAGAGGTGAGCCTATAAAGGATACAGCAAGAGTAATAGGGCGAATGTGCGATATGATCATGGCTAGGGTTTATAAGCAAAGTGATTTAGAAGATCTTGCTAAATTTTCAGGCGTTCCTGTGATAAATGGACTTAGTGATGATTTTCATCCAGTGCAGATAATGGCTGATTATATGACTATACTTGAGCTTGGTGTGAGTGGAAAAGTTGCATATATAGGGGATGGAAATAATATTGCAAACTCATGGTTAATGCTTGCATCAAAATTAGGTTTAGAACTTAGTATAGCAACACCAAATGGCTATGAGTCACCAAAAAATGTAGTTGATATTGCCTTAGAAAATGCTAAAAAAAGCGGTGCAAAAATTTGTGTAAATAATAACATAAAAGAAGCCATTAATGGTGCAAATGTAGTAATTACAGATACTTGGATTTCTATGGGGCAAGAAGAAGAAAAACAAAAGCGTATAAAAGATTTTAGTGGCTTTATGGTTGATGAAAATTTAATGAAATTAGCAAATAAAAATGCCATATTTATGCACTGTTTGCCCGCATATCGTGGATATGAAGTTAGTGAGGAAGTTTTTGAAAAACACGCAGATGAGATATTTTTAGAAGCAGAAAATAGACTTCATGTCCAAAAAGGTGTAATGGTATGGCTTGATAAAAATAGGAATATTAAATGAGTGAAAAAAATCCATATGAAAAAATACAAGAAATAAGCAGTGAACTTGGGCTAAAAAGTAGTGAGCAGACGATAGTTGAAATTTTGCCAACAGATAATCCAACTGAGCGTTTTTTAACGCTAAAAAATGGCTCTTGGGAGGGTGCAGAGCCTTGGTTTGCTATAGATGAAAAACAAAATCTCCATACAATGGTATCGGTAAAATCGCTAAGCGAGCTTATAAAAGCTTATCAAAGGGCACAAAAGGAGAATTTTGATTTAAGGCTTGAAAAAAGTATTTATAGACATGTTCCAATTGATTTTGGAGATGTTTGGGTTGTTGCTATGGATGAGATAAAAAACATAGCAATGAGTAAAAAAAATGAGAAAAAAATCAATATAGATTTAGATAAACTCATAGATAAGATAAAAAAACAGCATCCAAATTTATTTGTTGATATTGATAGATTTATCCAAAAGGAGAGCATATGATAGATTTTGATGCTTATGCAAAATACTCAAAACCAGGTCCAAGATATACCAGTTATCCAACCGCACTTGAGTTTAGTGAGAATTTTAGTTATGATGAGTATATAAAAGAACTGTCAAATCAAGACTCAAAAACGCCTCTTTCTTTGTATTTTCATATGCCATTTTGTAGATCTGCATGTTACTTTTGTGGTTGCAATGTGATTTATACAAGCAAAACAGATAAAATGGATAGATATATAGATTATATATCTAAAGAAATGGAAATTTTAAGTAAATTTGTAGATACATCAAGAGTTGTAACGCAAATGCATTTTGGTGGTGGAACTCCAACTTATTTTAATGCAAAGCAGCTTGAAAAACATATAAAAAATATCAAAAAGCATTTTAAAAACTTTAGTCAAGATGCTGAAGTTAGCTGTGAGATAGATCCAAGGCATTTAAATGAGGAACAACTTAAAGTTATGGTTGAAAATGGTTTTAATCGTATAAGTTATGGCGTTCAAGATTTTGATGAAAAAGTTCAAAAAGAGATTCATAGAATTCAACCTTTTGAAATGACTAAAAATGCTGTTGATATGGCAAGAAAAAATGGTATAAAATCTATAAATATGGATCTTATTTATGGGCTTCCTTATCAGAGTTTAGAAAGTTTTAAGAAAACGCTTGAAATATCATTAAAACTTGATACAGATAGATATGCGATTTTTAATTATGCACATCTTCCTTGGCTTAAAAAATCTATGCGTAAATTTGATGAAACAACGCTTCCTAAACCAAAAGAGAAACTAGAAATTTTAAAATTTACCCATGATTTTTTAACTTCTAATGGATACAAAATGATAGGAATGGATCATTATGCAAAAGAAAATGACGAGCTTTTTAAAGCTTTGAATAACGGAAGCTTGCATAGAAATTTCCAAGGTTATACTACAAAAGGTGGGGCTGATCTTATAGGCATAGGTCTAACAAGTATAGGTGAGGGCGTTAGACATTATGCACAAAATTACAAGGAAATGAGCGAGTATGAAAAAGCTATAGATGAAAATAAACTTCCTTTTTTTAAAGGAGTTTTATTAAACCAAGAAGACATTATTAGAAAAAGCGTTATAATGGGTCTTATGAGTAATTTTATGATAAATATAAAAGACATTGAAAATAGATTTAATATAAACTTTTTTGATCATTTTAAAAGTGCTTTATCTAAACTAGATAGCTTAAAAGATTTTATAGATATTTCGCCAAATTTTATTAAAGTAACTCCAACTGGAACACTACTTATAAGAAATATAGCAATGTGTTTTGATGAGTATATGGATAAAAATGTTGGCGAAAAAAGATTTTCTAAAACGGTTTGATAAAAGGTTTCAAAGTGTATAGTTTTAATTTCGAAGAAATTAGCACTAAATGTGTAAAATGCGGTAAGTGTATACAGGTTTGCACTATTTATGGCATTAACAAAGATGAAGTAACTTCTCCTAGAGGATATTTGGATCTTCTTGGTGCTTGTAATAATGGCAGTTTAAAATTAGATAAAAATTTAAAAAATATTTTTGAGAGCTGTTTTTTATGTACAAATTGTGTTGAAGTGTGTCCAAATTCACTTAGAGTTGATACCGCTATAGAAAATATCCGCTATGAGATAGCTAAAACACATGGCGTAGCACTATATAAAAAGGCAGCATTTTGGTTGCTAGGACATAGAAAAATACTTGATCTTTGTGCTAGACTTGGCTATGTATTTCAAAGTTGTGCTTTTAAAATACATAAAGATAATGAATTTGGAAATACAATGAAAGCACGCTTTAGTATACCTATGCTTAAAAAAGAACGAACACTTCCAACTGCAAGTAAGAAAAGTTTTATGAATTCGCATGAAGAATTTATAGATAATGGTGGAGAAAAAACAGTTGGTCTTTTTATTGGATGTATGGGAAATTACGCTTATACAAACATTGGAGAGAGTGTTTTAAAGATTGCCAAAGAGTTAAAACTAAATGTTCATCTTATGAAAAAACAAGCTTGTTGTGGTGCTGCAGCGTATTTTACAGGATGCTTTAAAGAAGTTGAGAAAGCTGCAAAGTTTAATATACCTTATTTTGAAAAAATGCTTGAGAGTTTAGATGCCATAATAATACCAGAAGCGACGTGTTCTGCAATGATAAAGATAGATTATGTGCATTTTTTTCATAATGATAAAAATTGGCAAGAAAGAGCAAAAAAAGTTAGCCAAAAGATATTTTTAGCAACAGAGTATTTTGATAAATTTACAAATTTAGGAGAAATTTTATCTACAAAATCTAAAATAAATAAAACTTTAACTTATCATGATCCTTGTCATGCTAAAAAAATGCAAGGAGTTTTTAAAGAGCCAAGAAATTTACTTTCTAAAAATTATGATTTCGTAGAAATAGATGATCAAAACTCATGTTGCGGATTTGGTGGTGTTACTATGCAAACTGGGAAATATCATTTAAGCAGAGAAGTTGGCATAAAAAGAGCAGAGCAAATAAATAAAACAAATGCGAGTATAGTAAGTGCTGAATGCAGTGCTTGTAGAATGCAGCTTAGTAATGCACTAAATTTAATAGACTCAAAAACCAAATTTAAAAATCCAATTGAGCTTATAGCCGAGGTATTGTGATTGCAAAGAGCATTTTTTATAGAAGAAGGACCAAGTAAAAACACTATAGATGAAAATGAAATCAGTGCAAGATATAGCGGTAAATACAGCGAATACGAAATCAAACCATCTAAAAATATGCCTGGATTTTATATCATCAAAGACAAAGTAAAAAATCGCGATAGCTCTGATCTTATAAATTCAAAAATACAAAAAATTATTTTTAGCGATTGTGTTAAAAGTTTTAATGATATTGAGCAAAGCGTGGTTAAATTATCACAAATTCAAGAAAATATAGCCAAAGGTCTTGAGGATATAATATCTAAAAAACCTCATAAAGATATTTTTAGTATAGAAGAAACAAAAGTAGAAAATGTGAGTGAGAGTAAAAAAGATAAAGAAAAAATTCCTGATGAAAATATAGATATTGGCGAAATTTTAGAAAATGATAAATTAGAATATATAAATTTACTTGAATTTCAAAATATTGCATCCAATACTATTGATATATGCAATGAAAACGATAGTTTTGATTTGGATTGCAATGATGGTTTTATAAATTTAGATGAATTAAAACAACTTGATGAAGAGTGCGGAAATACAGATAAAAATTGTATAGATATGCAAAATTTTTCTTATGATGATTTTTATGATAATACAAATAAAAAATCATTTGGAAAAAATATTATTATCAAAGCAATGATAGTAAATAGCATAATTATAAGTGTAAATGGCTATGATGAGAAAAATGATAAAATGATTTTTGATGTTTCAAAAATTCCTATGAGTGTGGATTATCGATATGCAATATCAAAAAATACACTTGAGATAAAAATATCTGGTTTTTTAAATTTACAAGATGCAAGAGAATTAATGAATAGTTTTGAATATAGTTTTGTTGGCTGCGGTAAAAACATAAAAGTTATTATAAATGATGTTTTGGCTTATGATGAGTTTTTCTAGTCTTAATTGATTAAGACTAGAAATATTTTTAGAGTTTTTTATATTCAACTTCGCTTTTTTCTAGATTTGCATTGCCTTCTTTTGGCCCTACATATAGTTGTCTTGGGCGAACAATTTTTATAGTCTCTTGTTGTTTTAATTCCATCCACTGAGTTATCCAACCTGGAGTTCTACCTATTACAAATATAACAGCAAACATATTTGTAGGTATTTTTAAAGCTTTTAACATAAGACCAGAGTTAAAATCAACATTAGGATATAAATTTCTACTTACAAAGTATTCATCTTCAAGGGCTATTTTTTCTATTCTATTTGCTATTTTTATTAAATTTGAATCAATGCCTATTTCGTCTATAAGCTCATCTCTTAGTTTTTTAAGAACCTTTGCTCTTGGATCATAGTTTTTATAAACCCTGTGTCCAAAGCCCATCAATCTAAATGGATCGTCTTTGTCTTTTGCTTTTTTAATGTATTTATCTACATTATCCACACTTCCTATCATTTCTAGTTGTCTTACAACGCTTTCATTTGCACCACCGTGTGCATGTCCCCAAAGAGCACCAATTCCAGCACTTATGCATGAGTATGGATGAGAGTGGGTTGAGCCAACAGTTCTAACTGTTGTTGTGGATGCATTTTGCTCATGGTCTATATGAAGCATTAATATGGTATCTAGTGCTTTTATTTCAATTGGTTTTAAATCAACATGTGAATGAGGAAAAGATCTCATCATGTATAAGAAATTTTCTGTAAATCCGCGATCTAAATCAGGATAAATAAGTGGATAACCCATAGAATGTCTGTAATAAAATGCAGCAAGAGTAGGCATTTTAGCTATGATTCTAATTGCAAGCTCCATATATTCTTTTGGATCATCAAAATTCATATCTCTTGAGTAATAAGTGCTAAGTGTTGCCACACAAGCTTGTAAAACAGCCATAGGGTGAGCTTTATCTGGAAAAGCATCAAATAGTCTTATCATTTTTTCATTTATAAAAGATCTTGTTTTTAGCTCTTGTCTAAAATCATCAAGTTCATTTACGCTTGGTAATTTTTTAAATAACAATAAATACGCAACATCTAAGAAAATTTTGTTTTCTGCTAACCAAGCTATGTCATAACCACGATGTTTTAATATGCTTTTTTCACCATCTATAAATGTTATATCAGAGCGACACATAGCAGTAGAGGTATAGCCTCTATCAAATGTAAACATACCGGTATTTTTATGTAAAGATGAAATATCTATCACCGAAGGACCAAGAGTTCCATCAAGTATAGGAAACTCATAACTTTTTCCATTTCTGTTATCAGTTAATGTAACTGTATTAGAACCGCTCATTATTTCTCCTTTATTTATTTTTAAGTTATTGTATCAAAAAAATAACTATTAAAGTTAATGATAAATTATTAATTTTAAAATTTATACTATTTTTTATAAGACACTATTAGCTTAATTGTATTAAGAGTTATTATAGCACTAAGTAAGCTTGCTAGGATGAGTCCAGAATATTCATTGTAGTTTATATATTTTGATTTATAGCCTATAGTGGCAGTTGCTACAAGTAGTGTTAGTGGCATTGAGTGAGAAAAAGATATCAATATGCTATTTTTAAAACCTATAAATTTAAAAAATGCTATAGATGATACAAATCGTAACACAATTAGAGCAATTGATACTATTATTGCATATTTGACAATATCTGCTGATAATAATGATTCTAATTTAAAAGTTGAACCAAGATGTATAAAAAATACAGGAACTAAAAAACCATATCCAACGCTAGATAGCTTTTGAGTAAGATCTTTTTTGTGATCAAAAAATGTTGCTATAAAAATGCCAGCTACAAATGCACCAAATGCTATTTCCATTTTTAACCATAACATCACAGAAATTATGCTAAAAAATAGAGCCATACAAATCCTTATGTCTTGCTCTTCTTTATCATTTTGTGGCATTAATATAACTTTTATTTTTGGAAACCACCAAAACAACACATCTGTAAATTTATAAATAGCAACACATAAAAGCAAAAATGCTATCAAGTAACCTATGCTTGAATACAGCTGTATTCCCATTCCAAATTCCAAATAAGAACTTAAAAATGTCAAAAGAGCTATAGAAATAATTTCTCCAATGGAGCCAATTAACATAGAGATATTTAGCCAGTTCTCGTTTTTGCCATAGTCTTTATATAAAGTAGATAGAAGCCCAACGCTCATTATAGGAAGTATGATTAAAAAAAGTATATTAAGATTAAATCCAAAAGTTGTGGTTACAGAAAGCACATATAGTATAAAAAGATATGTAAAAGCCTTTTTCAATATATCCTTATCGGCACTTAAAAATACTTTTAAATTTACTTCACTTCCTGCTAAAAACATTAAAAAATAAAAGCCAACATTTGCTACAAGTTTTAGCATATCATTATCATTTATAAGTCCAAAATATCCAGCTATAGCACCCAAAATTATTTCAACCGAAGCTATTGGCATTTTTGAAATTTTAGAAAAAAATGGAGATGAAATTATTATAAAAGCTAGTGTTAAAAGAAGCAGTAGTGTTGTAATTCCAAACTCAAACATTAATCTTCACCTAGAAAAAATTCTGTTTTTGTCCAATCCGTGCTTTTTATATCTTTTTGAAATTTAAATACTCTAAATTTTAGGTTTTCATCGCATTCAACGAGTGCAAATTCATGTAAAGGTTTTTTTCTAGCACAAATTTCACCAGAATTTAAATAAAGTATATTTTGCATTACAAAAGCTGTAAAATAGTGTGTATGACCATAAATATTTATATTTGCATCTTTTGTTAAATACATTGGGTAGTGCATAAGATTAATTGTGAGATTTTTAAACTTAAATTTATATGGCTCTTCGTAAAGATAAAATTCATTTTGATATTTTTTTAATGATTCATCATTATTTCCAAGAACAGCAACATATGGAATATGAGAATTTCTAAGGTGTTTTAATGTATCAAATTCCACTATATCTCCTGCGTGTATTAAAATATCTACTTTTTGAGATTTTAAGATATCTATAGCTTCAAGTGCGATATCGCTTCTTTTGTGAGAATCCGATATTATTCCTATTTTAGCCATTTATCTCTCTTTTAAATTTGCATTCCGGGCACTGCTCAAATTTACCACTTTTTAGTTCTTTTATGACTAAATTTGCTTTACCGCATTGTGGGCAAATTTCATTTGTAGGTTCGTATTTGCTTATAAAATCACAATTTGGGTAGTTCAAGCAGCCAAAAAATTTACCTCTTTTTGATATCCTTACAACTATATCGCCACCACATTTTGGACAAGATACTCCTATCTTTTGCGGTTCTTTTTTAGGTTGTGTATCGTTTTTTAAATTTCTTGAATATTTGCATTTTGGAAAATTCAAACAAGCTATAAACTCACCATATCTACCTTTTCTTTTTACTAACTCTCCTCCACATTCAGGGCATTTTTCGTTTATAGGTATAGCTATTTTTCTACTTTTTATATTAGTTTTTCCTTTTTCAATACTATCCATAAAAGGGTAATAAAAATCGGATAAAATTTGTTGCCAATCGCTTTTTTCTTCTGCAATTTCATCTAGTTTGGTTTCCATTTTTGATGTAAATTCGCTATCTACTATGTTTTTAAAATGTTCTTCTAAAACTTCTGTTATGCTAAATGCAATTTCTGTCGGTACGAGCTGTTTTTTTTCTATATTTACATAGTTTCTTGAAGTTAAAAGTGATATGGTTGGTGCGTAAGTTGAAGGTCTTCCGATACCAAGTGTTTCAAGTTTTTTAATAAGCCCAGCTTCAGAATATCTTGCAGGCGGCTCTGTTTGTTTTTTTTCATCTTTTATATTTTGTATTATCATCTCGTCATTAAGATTTAAATTTGGCAAAATTTTATCTTTATCTAAATCTCCATAAATTTTGTAAAATCCATCAAAAAGCAGTTTTCTACCACTTAGCTTAAACTCAGCTTTTTTTGAAGAAATTATAACTGTTGCGTTTTCAAAAATAGCGGGTGTCATTTGAGATGCTAAAAATTTATTGTATATAAGAGTATAGAGTTTTAATGCATCTTTATCAAGATATTTTTCTGCAATTTGCGGTGTGAAATCCGTATTTGTCGGTCTTATAGCCTCGTGAGCTTCTTGTGCTCCTTTTGATTTTGTTGTATAAATATTTGCTTTGCTTGGAAGATATTTTTCATCATAATTATTTTTGATATGCTTTCTTGCCATTGCAATTGCTTCTTTTGCTATATTTAGCGAGTCTGTTCTCATATAAGTAATAACGCCGTGAAATCCGCTATCAGTTTGAACGCCTTCATATAAATTTTGAGCTATCATCATAGTTTTTTTAGGGCTAAATCCCAAGGATGAACTAGCGCTTTGTTGAAGAGTTGATGTCATAAAAGGTGGTTGTGGAGAAATTTTTCTTTCTTTTGTGAAAATGTCAGTTATATTAAATTTCTCTTCTTTTATTGTATTTACGATATACTTTGCTTTTGCTTCGCTTTGTATGGTAAGTTTTTCTATCTTTTCATTTTCAAATTTGACAAGTTCGGCTTCTAGATCTTTTTTAAATTTAGTTTGAATTTCATAGTATGTTATTGGTTTAAAGGCTTTAATTTCTCTTTCTCTATCTACAATTAGTTTAAGAGTAGCACTTTGAACCCTTCCTGCACTTAGACCTTTTTGAATTTTTTGATTTAAAAGAGGGCTAAGTTTGTATCCAACTATCCTATCAAGAAGTCTTCTTGCTTGCTGTGCATTTACGCTATCCATATCTATATGTCTAGGATTTTTTATCGCTTCATTTATAGCATTTTTTGTAATTTCGTGAAAAACTATTCTTGGCAAACTTTGTGGGTCTTTGCCTATAGCGTTTGCTATATGAAAAGCTATTGCTTCACCCTCTCTATCTTCGTCGGTTGCAAGATAAATGTTATCTGCTTTTTTTGATAATTCTTTTATATCTTTAACAAGTGCCGAGTGATCTTTGCTTATTTTGTATTCTGGTGTAAATGTATTTTCTTCTATTTTTATGCCAAAGGTTGTTTTTGGAAGATCTCTAATATGCCCTTTTGAGGCTATAACTTCGTAATCTTTCCCTAAAAAATTTTTTATCGTTTTTGCTTTTGCTGGAGATTCTACGATTATTAAATTTTTCATTATTTAAACCTTTTAGACTAAATTTGTAACGGGGCTTATTCTACAAGAAACTAGCTTAAATTTAAGACATGAAAGCTGATTTAGTAGCTGTATAAGCTATCTTAGACAAGACAACCTTTATATTTTGATAAAATTTCATAAATTTTAGAAGCTACAAATTTAGCATCATCTATACTCATCATTTGATGGCATGGAATACTAAGTTCAGATTTGTAAAACTCATCTGCATTTTTAAGCTTTATCTCGCCATATCTTTTTTTATAAAAATCAAACTCATAAGTTGGCTTATAATGTACCTGCACACCAATACC
The DNA here is from genome assembly GCF_002220775.1 of Campylobacter sputorum. Taxonomy (NCBI): domain Bacteria; kingdom Pseudomonadati; phylum Campylobacterota; class Epsilonproteobacteria; order Campylobacterales; family Campylobacteraceae; genus Campylobacter; species Campylobacter sputorum. Next base: position 1,224,121 of record NZ_CP019685.1, on the reverse strand, counting down.
GGCTTTGTGAAGTTCTTCATAAATATCTTGCTTCTGGCACCATAAGTTTTGATTTAGCAAAATTGGATAAAGATGTCTTGTGGATTTTTTGTTTTGTGGTATTTTTATAGTGGTAAAAAACTTAGAATTTTCAAATTTTTCATCATAAAATTTAGCAATATCTTCTCTTTTTTGAAGCATATTATCAAGTTTTTTAAGCTGTGAAAGCCCAAGAGCACACGCTACATCACTTAGTCTATAGTTATATCCAAGCAGATTCATTTCGCTATTCCAAACTTGTTTTTTGCTTATACCATGACTTCTATATAATCTTGCTAAGTTTGCGATATTTTCATCATTTGTACAAAGACAACCACCTTCAAAAGTGGTTATTGGTTTTATAGCATGAAAACTAAAAACGGTTATATCTGTTTTTGAACCTACTTTCCTGCCATTAATTTGGCTACCAAAAGCATGAGAAGCATCATCTAATACTTTTATATTGTATTTTTTTGCAATATCTAGTATTTTATCCATTTCTACGGCATTTCCACCAAAATCAACTGGAGTTATAACTTTTGTTTTTGGAGATATTAAATTTTCTATCTTATTTTCATCTATATTTCCATCAAATTTAATATCGCAAAATTTTACATCTCCGCCACACATTAAAGCTGCATTTGAAGTAGCCGCAAATGTTATAGGAGTTGTTATAATTTCATCGCCTTTTTTTAATCCAAGACATAGATATCCTACATGTAGTGCAGAAGTCGCTGAGTTCATTACAACTGCGTATTTAACGCCTATATAATCACATATTGCTTTTTCAAACTCATCAACTCTTTGCCCGCATGTTATTATGTCATCTTTTAATGCGTCTAAAACATCGCTAATGTCGTTTTCATCTATTAATTGTCTGCTATATGGTATCATTTTATTATTTCTAAAAGTTCTTCTTTGGTAAGCCATTTTTCGTTTGTATCAGAAGCATATTCAAAACCAAATTTTACTTTTTTACCTTTTTCACCAAGTTCATTTATACTAAAATCTACTTTTCTAAAAGTATCTATGGATGGCTGTATAACATAATGGTCATCAAATTCAAGCACAAGATGTGAATCATCTCTTGATATCATTGATTCGTGTAATTTTTCTCCAGGCCTTATGCCTATAATTTTTATTTTTAAATTTGGAGCCATAGATTTTGCTAAATCTATTATTTTCATAGATGGAATTTTTGGAACAAAAATTTCTCCACCTTTCATTCTATAAAAATTTTTTATAACAAAATTTGCCCCTTTTTCTAAAGTTATCCAAAATCTTGTCATATGTTCATCTGTTACTGGTAGTTCTTTTGCACCGTTTGTTATCAGTTTTTTAAAAAGTGGCACAACTGAGCCTTTTGAGGCTATTACATTTCCATATCTTACCACACTATATTTAGTTTTTTTGTTTCCTACTATATTGTTTGCGGCTGTGAAAAGTTTATCACTTGCAAGTTTGGTAGCTCCATATAAATTTATAGGATTTGATGCTTTATCTGTTGAGAGTGCTATAACTTTTTCAATGCCACATTCCAAGCTAGCATTTATTACATTTTGAGCACCCATTATGTTTGTTTTTATGCATTCCATAGGGTTGTATTCTGCTATGGGAACATGTTTCATAGCAGCTGCGTGTATAACAAAATCTACTCCATTCATAGCTGTTTTAAGTCTTTCTAAATCTCTTACATCTCCTACAAAATATCTCATACAAGAAGCGTTAAAAATTTGAGACATCTCATAATGTTTTTGTTCATCTCTTGAGTAAATAATAATTTTTTTGGGTTTATATTTGTTTAGTAAAATTTCTGTAAATTTAACACCAAATGTTCCTGTGCCACCAGTTATTAAAATAGACTTGCCATCAAACATTTTTACCCCTTATTTTAGTATTTTAGGAAGAGTTATGCCAGTTTGATTTTGATATTTGCCTTTTTTATCAGCATAGCTTATTTCGCACTTTTCATCACCTTGTAAAAACAGAACTTGTGCGATACCTTCGTTTGCATAAATTTTAGCTGGAAGTGGAGTTGTATTTGATATTTCTATAGTTATATGCCCTTTAAAACCTGGTTCAAATGGCGTAACATTAACTATTATTCCACATCTTGCATATGTGCTTTTGCCAAGACAAATTGCTAGAACATCTTTTGGCATATTAAAATATTCAACGGTTCTTGCAAGAGCAAATGAGTTTGGTGGGACTATGCAAATATCTCCAACAAAATCAACTACATTTTTTTCATCAAAATTTTTTGGATCCACAACTGTTCCGCCAATATTTGTAAAAATTTTAAATTCCTTTGCTACTCTTATATCATATCCGTAACTTGAAAGTCCATAACTTACTACGCCAACACCAACATTTTGCTCACAAAAAGGTTCAATCATATTATACTTCAAACTCTGTTCTCTTATCCATTTATCACTTTTTAGACCCATATTTTTCCTTTTTATTTTAAGGATTATATCAAAATTTAAGTAAAATTAAATAAAAATTATATGTTATAATATCAATTTATTTAAATATGTATAAAATTTAGATACAATAAAATTAAATTTATTTAGGAGACATTTAATGAAAAAAGAAGAAATAGAAGAGTTGATGAAATTTTTTGAGAGTATAAATATAGGTAGAGTAAAGATTAAAAGAGATGATTTTGAAATAGAATTAGAAAAAATGCCAAATGAAAATCAATGTTGTCCAACATCTACAACTATAATACAATCCCCGCAACAGTCAACTCCAATGCAAATTGCTCCATCAAATGCAATCTCAGAAAAAGGAGTATCAAAAGATACTATTAATTCGCCGATGGTTGGAACATTTTATATAGCCCCAAGTCCTGGTGCTGCACCATTTGTAAAAGTTGGTCAAAGTGTTAGAAAAGATGATGTTATAGGTATAGTAGAAGCTATGAAAATAATGAATGAGATAGAAGCTGAATTTGATTGCAAAATAACTGAAATTTTAGTAGCTGATGGACAGCCTGTTGAGTTTGGAATGCCACTATTTACAGTGGAGAAATTATAATGAAAATCAAAAGAATACTTATAGCAAATCGTGGAGAAATAGCACTTAGGGCTCTTAGGACAATTCAAGAAATGGGAAAAGAAGCTATCGTAGTTCATTCAACGGCTGATAAAGATGCACTTTATGTAAAATATGCTGATGCAAGTATATGTATAGGGGCTCCAAGAAGTAGTGATAGTTATCTAAATATCCCAGCTATTTTAAGTGCAGCAGAGATAAGTGAGGCTGATGCTATATTTCCGGGATATGGATTTTTGAGTGAAAATCAAAATTTTGTTGAAATTTGCCAAAAGCATAATATAAAATTTATAGGCCCTAGTGTTGAAGCGATGTCTTTGATGAGCGATAAAAGCAAAGCAAAACAAGTTATGCAAAGAGCTGGAGTTCCAGTAGTTCCAGGTAGTGATGGCGAGATAACTGATATGGGTGTTGCAAAAAAATTAGCAAAAGAAATAGGCTATCCAGTGATATTAAAAGCTGCAGCTGGAGGCGGTGGACGTGGAATGCGTGTGGTTGAAAAAGAAGAGGATTTAGAAAAGAATTTTTGGGCAGCAGAAAGTGAAGCTATGAGTGCATTTGGCGATGGAAGTATGTATATGGAAAAATATATTTCAAATCCAAGACATATTGAAGTTCAAATTTTAGCAGACAAACATGGAAATGCAGTTCATATAGGAGAAAGAGATTGTTCTATGCAGCGTCGCCATCAAAAACTTATAGAAGAGAGTCCAGCATCCTTACTAGATGAAACAACTAGAAAAAAACTTCATGAAACTGCAGTAAAAGCCACTAAAGCTATAGGATATTGCGGGGCTGGAACTTTTGAGTTTTTATATGATCAAAAAAGCAAAGAGTTTTATTTTATAGAGATGAATACAAGACTCCAAGTTGAACACTGCGTAAGCGAAATGGTAAGTGGGCTTGATCTTATAGAGTGGATGATACGCATAGCTGAGGGTGAAAAACTATTATCTCAAGATGAGATAAATCTTAGTGGGCATGCATTAGAGTGTAGAATAACAGCAGAAGATCCAAAAAGTTTTGTTCCAAATCCAGGTAAAATTATAAAATATATAGCACCAGGTGGTAGAAATGTAAGGATGGATAGTCATATTTATGAAGGTTATAGCGTTCCTCCTTATTACGATTCTATGATTGGAAAATTAATTGTATATGAAAAAGATAGAAATAGAGCAATAGCAAAAATGAGAGTTGCCTTGGATGAACTTGTGATACAAGGGATTAAAACAACAAAAGATTTTCATAGAACCATGATGGATAATCTTGATTTTATTAACAATAAATACGATACAAATTATCTATCAAAGCATTAATTTTTGATATTAATTGATTAAAGTCAAGAAAATTTAGAAATTTACTATTTTTTCTTGACTTTATAAATTTTTTTAGTTAAAATAACATTTCGTTTTTACAATTTTTATGATTGTGCGGGGTGTAGCGCAGTCTGGTTAGCGCATCTGGTTTGGGACCAGAGGGCCGAAGGTTCGAATCCTTTCACCCCGACCATTTATGGTGAGTTTAGCTCAGTTGGTAGAGCATCAGATTGTGGTCCTGAGGGTCGTGGGTTCGATCCCCACAATTCACCCCACTTTCATTGGCGCTCGTGGCTCAACTGGATAGAGCAACAGACTTCGGATCTGTAGGTTGAAGGTTCGATTCCTTTCGAGCGTACCACCGTTGTTTTTAAGCGCTCATAGCTCAGCTGGATAGAGCAACGCCCTTCTAAGGCGTAGGCCAGAGGTTCGAATCCTCTTGAGCGTACCATTTAAATTGTGCGGATGTGGTGAAATTGGCAGACACGCCAGACTTAGGATCTGGTGCTTCGCGGCGTGAAGGTTCAAGTCCTTTCATCCGCACCATTTATCTTTCTTTTTTACTTCGTTTATTATTTTATTTTTGATTAAATTTAGAAATTTATCTTTTAAATAAATTTCTTTTATATGGTTTTCTTTAAATTAATATTATCAAAGTAGTGTCATACTGTATTCTATTTATATAAATAATTTAGCCTCAAAACACTCAAGCTCTAATAAATTAGCAATAAATTATGATTTTACCTTTGAAAAACAAGTATGTATATCGTTCATAAATTTCAGAAAAGAAATTTATAGAAATTCTTAGGTATTTTTGCCAAGACAAAAGATGCTGCAAAAATAGTTGAAATTTGTAATATCTAAAGAAATACAATAAATAAAATTCTAAACCAAATTAGAATATTAATGATGAATGAGTGTGAAAAGATATCTAAATTCAGTGGTGAGATAGAAATAGATGAGAGTTACTTTGGAGGTAAAAGAGAGAGGTGTAAGAAATTAAGCACCTGTGTTTGGAATGCTAAATATAGATGGCAAGGTTTATACTAGGGTTGTTAAAAACTGCTCTAGTAAGAGCTATTGCCTATTTTAAAGGAATTTAGCAAATTAGATAATAGTATTTTATTCAGAAAGCATATGATGGCTTAGTTGATTATGGTACTCACTATAGAGTAAAACATTCTAAAGATGAGTTTACAAATGACAAAAATTATATAAATACAATAGAGAATTTCTGGAGATAGTGCAAACACAGGCTAAGTAAATTTAAAGGAATTAAAAGAGATAATTTTATACTTCACTTCCTAGTAGCGTAAGCGAAGTAAAAAAGAGTGTGAGTTTAGATATAATATAAAAAAAGATAATAAAGGTTTATATAAAGTTTTATTAAAACTAATAAGAGAAAATTTGCTTAAGTTGTTTGGGTCAATTTATATTATTTATACTATGTATTGAAATACTTAAAAATACAAGGAGTTGGAGTAAATATACCACAACTAACTGTTTCAATTGTAAAAAATATCAAAATCCCACTTCCATCGCTTGAAATTCAAAAGCAAATTGTTGAGGAATTTGAAATATTAGAAAACGAAATAAAAGAAAAAGAAATGAGATTGCAAGAGTTATTAAAAGCCTATGATAAAATCTTAGAAAAATATTTATAAAATTATTTAAATTTTTAGAATAATTAGTTATATTTGAATTTCTTATAAAAAACATTGCGATTTCTCGCAATGTTATCAAACAGGATAAACTCTTATATTTGGACTTAAATTTTCTTGTAATACATTTTCTATCGCATAAAGTGTTCCACTTGCTCCGCTTGCACATCCACTACAAGCACCAAGATATCTTATATATATGTCAGTTTTTCCATCATCTTCAGTTTTTACATCTAGTATTTCTAAATTTCCACCATCAAACTGCAACATTGGGCGTATTTCATCATCTATAACGCTTTCTATAGCTTTAAATTTACCAATAGTATTTAGCTCTTCAAAACTCATATCATTTGTACCGCCACTTACTTTTGCATCCGCGATAGCTTGTAGCTGTTCTTTTTGCATTTCAGCTCTTGTTTGTGTCAAAATATCTACTAAATGATACTCTCTTTTTTCATGTCCGCCAGGCTTTACACAGCTTTTACAAAATGCACCAGCTTTTGTAAACTGAGTGATCTCTTCAACTGTTTTTAAATCATTTAATCTTATAACTTCTTTTATAGTTCCAAGACTTACTCTTGCACACTCACATACTATTATTTCGTCTTCAAAATGCTCTGGATCTACACCTTTATACTGTGCTGCTGCTGCTTTTATGACATCATATGCCATAACAGAACAGTGCATTTTTTGAGGTGGTACGGCTGGAGTATTAGGATCATCGCGCATAGCTTTTTCAACATCGATATTTGTTATTTTTACAGCTTCATCTACGGTTTTTCCTATGCAAAGCTCAGCCATTGTATCACTACTTGCTATAGCAGTGCCACATCCAAAGCTTTTAAATTTTGAATCCATTATTTTATCTGTCTTTTCATCAACAAGCCAATAAAGTCTCACTGCATCGCCACAGCTTTCGGCTCCAAAGTCAGCTATGATAAGTTTATAGCCTTTTTTGTCTGCTTCTTCTTGTGTGATTTCTCCCATAAATTTAGGATTATTCATCCTATCTTGAACTTTTTTAGAATACTCTTCCCAGATAGAACCACCGATAAGTTGATTTTTTGCCATTTTATTTTCCTTAAATTATTTTTTTATATTATAAGCGAATGTGGATGAAATTTCTCTTAGTCTATGAATCGCTTTTGTGATATGCTCTATGGCATACTCTATCTCTTCAAGTGTGTTAAATCTACTTAAAGATAACCTTAGAGCCGTATGAGCTAACTCTTTATCAGCACCTATTGCTTCCATAATAGGGTTGCTTTCAAGGGTTACGCTTGCACAAGCTGAGCCAGTTGAAGCACCAATCCCTGCTTGATTTAAATCCCAAAGCATAGCTTCTCCTTCAACACCTTTTATAGAAGCTAGTATGGTATTTGGAACCCTTTTATCTCTATTTCCAACAACTGTAACATCGCTTATTTTAAGAAGTGCATCTTCTAGTGTATCTCTTAGTTTTCTAACATGCGAGTTTTCGAAATCTATAAATTTATTGCAATTTTCAAGAGCTTGTCCCATAGCTACTATGCTTGCTACATTTAAAGTTCCGCTTCTTCTACCACCCATATGTTCTCCACCATGAAGAAGTGGTGTGAGCTTTATGCCATCTTTTATATAAAGTCCGCCAATTCCTTTTGGTCCATGAAATTTATGTGCTGAAAAACTCATAAAATCTACATCCACATCTCTTACATCTACTTTTAATTTTCCCACAGCTTGAGTTGCATCTGTGTGAAATAAAACACCTCTTTCGTGAGCTATTTGTGCAAGTTCTTTTATGGGAAAAATCATTCCTGTTTCATTATTTGCCCACATTATGCTAACAAGTGCTGTTTTATCAGTTATTGCATCTTTTAAATCATTTGGATTTACTAATCCTTGATTGTCTACTGGAAGTTCGATTATATCTACACCAAGAGATTCTAAGAATTTACAGGCAGCTAAAACAGCAGGATGTTCTACTGAGCTTGTGATAATGCTGTTTTTGTCATTATCAAAAATTTTATCAAAATAAATACCTTTTATAACCCAGTTTATACTCTCTGTCGCACAACTTGTTACTACTATATCATCACTATCTTTTGCATTTATGCCAAAATACAGCTGATCCATAGCTTTTCTAAGAGCTTTGTGAGTATTAGTTCCAAAGCTATGAAGAGAGTTTGGATTACCATAAAAACCATTTTCTTCTAAGAAAGGTTTCATGGCTTCATAAGCCTCAGGATCTAGCATAGTTGTTGCATTGTTATCCAAATATACTTTCATAATTTTTTATTCCTTTTTTATTTAGGATAATTTTTATCCTTTTTTGCAGATGATATTATATCAAATTTACTAAATTTTAGTTTAAAAAGATGTAAATAATTTAAAAATGTTTTAAAATAAATTATTCTTTATATTTTTAAAATTATAATTTGTTATAATACGGCTTAAATTTAATATAAAAAGAGATATTTATGATTGTTATAAAAACTATCAAAGAGTTGCAAGAATTTCTTGAAACATCTAGTAAAAACATAGGTTTAGTGCCTACAATGGGTGCTTTGCATGACGGACATGTTAGTCTTATAAAAAAGTGCGTGAGTGAAAATGAAGTTAGCATAGTTTCTATATTTGTAAATCCGGCTCAGTTTTTGCCAGAAGAAGATTTTGATAAATATCCTAAAAAAGAAGAAGCGGATATAAAAATTTGTGAAATGCTTGGAGTTAGCGTAGTTTTTATGCCAAACAAAAACGAGATGTATTTTGAAAATGAACCACTCATAAAAGCACCAGAGTATTTATCAACTATCTTAGAAGGGAAAACAAGACCAGGGCATTTTGATGGTGTTTTAAGAGTTCTTAATAAATTTTTTAATCTTATAAAACCAAAAAATGCCTATTTTGGTAAAAAAGACACACAGCAACTCATAATAGTTCAAAATATGGTAAAAACGTTTTTTATGAATATTAACATAATTCCTTGTGATATAATTCGTGCAAACGATGGACTTGCGCTTAGTTCAAGAAATACATATTTAAATGATGATGAGCTTTGTATGGCTCTTAAACTTTCTCGTTCATTAGTAAAAGCTACAAATTTAATACAACAAGGCGAGTTAAATTCACAAAGTATAAAAACTCAAATGCTTCAAATTTTAGAACCATTAAAAGTTGATTATGTTGCTATAACTGATAAAAACTTAGCCGAGGTACAAAAAATAGAACTCGGAAATACAATAATCTTAGTTGCTGTTTATATTGGTCAAACTCGTCTTATAGATAATATCTGGTTATAAAATGTCAAAACTTTATCTTGTTTCTTTGGGGTGTAATAAAAACTTAGTTGATAGTGAAATAATGCTTGGAAGATTAAAAAATTACGAACTTACTCAAGATCCAAGCCAAGCTGATGTTATGATAGTAAATACATGCGGTTTTATAAATAGTGCAAAAGAAGAGAGTATTAATACTATTTTAGAGCTTGCTAGTCATAAAAAAGAAAACTCAGTTTTGGTTGTAACTGGATGTTTGATGCAGCGTTACAAAGAAGATCTTATGAGAGAACTTCCTGAGGTTGATATATTTAGTGGGGTTGGGGATTATGATAAGATAGATGAGATTATTTTAAAAAAACAGAGCATTTTTAGTCCAAAAACTTACTTGCAAAAAAACGAAAAAAGAGTTATAAGTGGCTCAAATTTCCATGCTTATATAAAGATATCAGAAGGTTGTAATCAAAAATGTAGTTTTTGTGCTATACCTACTTTCAAAGGTAGATTAAAAAGCCGTAGTTTAGATGATATAGTAAATGAAGTTAAAGAGCTTTGTGAAAATGGGTATCATGATTTTAGTTTTATAGCTCAAGATACTAGCAGTTTTAATAAGGATAATGGCGTTAGCGATGGACTTATTGAGCTCATAGATAAAATTGAGAAAATAGGTGGAGTAAGGTTTGCAAGGATACTTTATCTTTATCCAACTACGACAAGCGATGCTCTTATAAAACGCATAATATCTTCTAATATATTTGTAAATTACTTTGATATGCCCATACAGCATATTAGCGATGATATGCTTAACATAATGAAAAGAGGTGCAAATAAAACTCGTATAAAAGAACTTTTAAATTTGATGAGTAGTGCTAAAAATGCTTTTTTGAGAACTGGCATTATAGTAGGACATCCTGGCGAAAAACAGAGTGATTTTGATGAGTTGTGCGAGTTTTTAAGTGAATTTAAATTTGATAGAATTTCGGTTTTTGCTTACTCTAAAGAAGAAGATACGAATTCTTTTAGCATGGAGCAAATTCCAAATAATATAATTGTAAAAAGATTAAATAAAATTGAAAAAATAGTCAATAATATCATTTCGCAAAATTTTAAAAATGAAATTGGCAAAGAAATTTTATGCGAAATAAATGGCGTAAGTAGCGAAGGCGAGATGTTTTATGGTGCTAAAAATGTTATCTGGGATAAAGACATAGATGGCGAAATTTTGATAAATGATAGCGCCCTTAAAAATTTACAAATAGGTAAAGTTTATAAATGTAAAATAACTGATGCTACAAATGATAAACTAATTGGGGAAATTTTGGATATTGCTTAAAAATATAGATATCTTAAAAAATGAAAAAAATTTACTCGCATTTTCTCACGGCAGTGATAGCACCGCACTTTTTTATATATTAAAAAATGCTAGTATAAATTTTGATCTTGCTTTTGTAAATTATAAAACCAGAAAACAAAGCGATGAAGAAGAAAGTTCTGCAAGAGAGTTGGCAGCTAAATTTGATAAAAAAATATTTGTAAAAGTTGTAAAACTTGATTTGCAAAATAGTTCAAATTTTGAAAAACACGCCAGAGATATAAGATGGAATTTTTTCGAAGAACTTGCACTTAAATTTGGTTATAAAAATATCATAACAGCTCATCAACTAAACGATAAATTTGAGTGGTTTTTAATGCAACTTAGCAAAGGCGCTGGATTAAATGAGCTTCTTGGCATGCAAAAGATAGATAAAAAAGAGCATTTTAATATCATAAGACCACTTTTGGATGTATCAAAACAAGAAATTATGAGCTTTTTAAAAGAAAATAATATATATTTTTTCCATGATAGTTCTAATGATAATGTTAAATTTAAAAGAAATTTTATTAGATCAAAATTTAGTGATGATTTTATAAAACTTTATGCAAATGGATTAAAAAAAAGTTTTTGTATATTACAAAGTGATGCAAAAAATTTAAAAAGTGAGCTTGTTTTTAGAAAATATAATCTTTTTATAATAAAAAATGATAAATGTTTTTTAAGGGGAATTGATAAATGTTTAAAAAAACTTGGTTATGTAATGAGTGAAAATCAAAGGAAAAACATAACTGAAAGTTGCGTTATGGGAGGCAAATTTGCCATATGTAAAAACGAAAAATACATTTTTATCTGCCCTTTTTTAAATGTTAAAATGGATAAAAAATTTAAAGAAATTTGCAGAGTTTTAAGAGTGCCAAATAAAATAAGACCTTATTTGTTTGCTAAAGAAATAAATCCAAGCACTTTAAAAAATTTTCTATAAAATTTATATAATTATTTTACACCATAAATTCTAATGTTAAAAGTTGTATGTATAAGATTTCCTTGGCTTTTCATATTTATTGGAAAATCAACTTTTACAACATTGTCATAAGTTTTAAGATCATCTAAGAAATTATAAAATTTAGAAGGCGTGTTCATAGCACTTGTAACATTTAGTTCATATCTATAAAATTCATCATTTTCATCTGTTTTTGGAAGCTCGTTTAAATTTACATTATCAAAATATTTACTAGCAAATGCAATAAATGAAATTTCGTTAAATTTATTATTTAATGATTTTAGGGTAAATTCGTTTGTTTTTTCTATATTGTTTAATTCATCAAGAGTATTTTCAAAGTTCTTTTGAATTTTTAAAAGTGCGTGTTGACTAGAAGCATAAGTTGCTTCTATTTGTCTATATTCCTTTATATTTGGCACTATAAATGAAAAAATCATAATAGCACAAATGATTAAAAAAATTACAATATATATAAGTAGTTTAACTATATCCATATCTTCAATGCTTCTATCGTTCATCATATATTCCATAATCATCGATTTTGTTGGTATTGACGAAATTTAACCAACCGTTTTTTGTTTGGTAAAAAGTGGTATTTGATGTAGTAAAAATAGATTTTAGTGGAACAGCTAAAAGCATTTCAAATACATTTTTTGTTGGGGTTACACCTTTTATAATAAGCGTTGTTTTATCCATATATACTTCATCTAAAGTTATGCTATCTGGAACAAGATCAAATAAATTTTTTATACTTTGTTTTAGTATTAAATTTGTAGCATATATGCTATTTGCTGCATTTTTTTGTTTTGTAAGAGTTGTGATTTGCTGTTCGCTTTGATGAATTTTATCTATAGTCTCTGCATATTTACTATTCATACGCTTTGTTTCTTTGCTTAGAGCGTTATTTTGATATATTATAAATAAATTTGATGATACAAGTGCTATGAAAACAAAGGCAATAAATCCTATCCAAATTCTAGAAAATAATGAAAATATCGGTTTTTTCTTCGGCTTTATTAGACTATATGTCATATGTTTATCTCTTTTATCATAAGATTGTTCATAATTTCTATTGTATTTACATCATAATTTTCTATTTTCAAAAGTAGTTGTGATTCTATATAGCTTAAAAATGTTTTGCTCATTTTTGTGTTGTTAAAAAATACAATTTTTTCTAAAAATTTAGCATCATAAAGTTTGTTTGAATAATACTCATCTATAGCGCTTACTATATATTCATATGCTTTCATATCTCTACCAAATATAGAAATAGAATTTTGTCTATCTTCTAAGCTATTTATATCTTGAAAATCAAGATCTTTTATGTCATCAAATTTATCAAGAGATTCTAATTTTTCAAAGCTATTTAGTTCTTTTTCATTTGAAAGTATCTCGTCTATTTGAGATGTATTAATTTGTTGTAAATCCCTTTCATCCTCTTCTATTTCATCTGTTGTTGCTGTGATAAAAAAAGCTCCAAATTTCATCTTATCTTTTTCAAAAATAGCAAGTGCTAGTGAATTTATGTGATTGTAAACATAAAGAGTAGTTTCTTGAGAAAAGCCTATTTGCTGAAGCTCTCTGTATAAAAGTGCAAATGGTGAATATAAAAGATCAACTTGCAAGTTTCCAAGTATATTTTTTGCAAGTTTCATTTCCATATAATTTGCATAAATTGACCAATTTGATGGCATATTTATGATTTTTACTTTATTTGGATCTACTCCATAATTTATATATTCATTAGTATTTGTAGTAGGCAAAGCACCTTGTGACATATAGTCAAAAAATAGAGCTATATAGATATAAGAACACTCTTTTTCATATTTTTTTATATACTCTATGGCTCTTATATTTGCTTTATTATTTTCTAAATGCTCAAAGCTTGTTTCTATTCTTTTGGCTATTTTTCCATTTTTTAATATAACGCCATAAATTTTGCACTCTTTTGCTTCTACTATTATGCTTACAAACAGATTAGAAAAGAATTTTCTTATTGAAAATGACATAATTATCCTATTTTGTTATTAACTGTATATATTATCAAAAATGACTTTAAATTTAAATTTATTTCTTTATTCTTTATTTATTTGAGACATTTTTTTTTGTAAAAATTCTTTTGCTTCATCCATTTTCATTCCAGTTATGTAAAATGGTTCGCTTAAAATGTAATTTATAGTGCTAAATGGTTTTGGTAAAATCATCTTATCCCAACTATTAAATCGCCAAAAACTACTTGCTTCATAGCTTAAAATTTGTATTGGTGTATTCTTTTTTTGTGGAATTATAACCGTTCCATCGCTGATTGAATGTCTTGGACCTCTTGGTCCATCTGGAGTTATTAGTATATCAATGCCGCTATCAATATCTTTAAAAGATTGTATTAAAACTCTAGCTCCACCTTTTGATGTGCTGCCACGGATAGCTCCTATGTTAAATCTTTTTATCACTCTTGTGATTATTTCGCCATCTTTGTGATCGCTTATTATAACATTTGTCTGTCTTTCTTTACTCCACCAATGTTTTTTTACAAAAGGCATCATTGCAAGTCTATCATGCCAAAACATCAAAAAGCAAGTTTTATCACTAAGTTTTGTATCTGAGTATGTTTTTTTGCAAGTAAGAAATATCATTTTTATAAGTATAAAAATGATAAATTCTGATAAAAAGATCAAAAATTCTGATTTTTTATTGGACTTTGCCATTTAAAACCATTCTTTTTGGATTGGTTATTAAGACATCTTTTGTTAAACCAAGAAGTTCTTCGCTTCCATTAACTTCAACTAAAAAGTTATTAAAACTTCTACCTGCGATTTTTCCACCGCTTCTTAACTCATCAAAATACACTTTGTGAGTTTTATCTTTTTGGGCTAAAACTATTTCATCTAGGATTTCATTTCCATAGTTTTGTAGAGTTGTAAGGCGATTTGATGCTATGCTTTCTTCTATAAATTTATCTTTCATATTAGCAGCTACTGTAAGTGGACGAGGGCTAAATTTAAAAGAGAAAATTTGCTCAAATCTCACTTCTCTCATAACATCAAGCGTATCTTCAAAATCTTTATCGCTTTCTCCTGGAAATGCTACGATGATATCAGTGCTTATGGCTACATCTTTACAAAGAGAGCGAATTTTCAGAGCTCTATTTAAGTACCATTCTTTTGTATAGCCTCTTTTCATGGCTTTTAAAATTTCAGTTGAACCACTTTGAAGTGGCATATGTATGGATTTACAAATTTTTTCATTATTTACAAAAACATCAATAAATTTATCATCCATATGCAAAGGATGAGGACTAGTAAAACGAATTCTTTCTATTCCGCTTATATCGCTAATTTTTTCTAAAAGATCACTAAAATCAATTTTTTCATGAGAACTAGAAAATCTTTTACCATAGTTATTTACATTTTGTCCTAATAAAAATACCTCTTTTGCACCACTATTGGCGGCTTTTTTTATCTCATTGAGTATAATTTGTGAAGGTATAGAAAGCTCATCTCCTCTAGTTTGTGGAACTATGCAATATGTGCATTTTTTATCACAACCTATCATTATATTTACATAAGTTTTATAAGGTGAGCTTCTGTATGAGTTAAAATCATATGTAGTTTCATCATTGTTTATGTCTGTGCTTATAAATTTAGGTTTTTTTATAGCCTGTGAAATTTTTGAAACATTTCTAGCTCCTAAAACAAAATCAACATAAGGAGCTTTTTTAAAAATTTCATCCCCTAAATGACTTGCCGTGCAACCACAAACCCCTATTTTTGCATTAGGTTTTTTTTCTTTTGCGAAAGCCCCTATCTCACTAAATAGTTTATGAACAGGTTTTTCTCTAACAGAACAAGTATTTATAAGTATAAGATCGGCTAATGAAATGTCTTGGGTAAGGGTGTATTCATCTTGAAGTTCTGCTATGATATGCTCACTATCACGCACATTCATAGCACAACCAAGTGTTTTTATATACAAAAGCTTACTCAAAGTATATGCACCTCATACATATAGTCATTTTCACTAAGACCGTATTTTACAGTTCTGTGATATACGCTAAAGCCTTTTTTTTCAAAATATTCCACAAAAGCCAACATGTCTTTATGTGAATTTTCTTTATCTAAATAAAAAATTTTTTGTCCAACTTTTTGGATATCTTCTTCTATTTTGGTTATAGAAATGGCTTTTGGCTTACCATTTATTTCACTTCTAGCTAGTTTTAACTCCATTTTTTGCCTTTCATACTTTTTAGAACTAAAGAGTATATCAGTTTTTGACTAAAAATGCTATTAAACTAAATGAAAGAGTAAAAATTGTATAATTACTAGTCTTACTAATATTTAAATCCCAATTAGATTTATTGCTGTTAGATAAAAAAGAAAATAAAAGGATATAAATTTGGAAAAAATTGTAGATATAATCGAATCTATCGCAAATGAAAAAAAATTACAAATACAAGATGTTAAAGAGCGAGTAGTAACTGCTATTACAAATACTGCTAAAAAAATTTATGGATATGAGTTTGGATATGATGTAAAGTTTGATTCTGTTAGTAAAACCGTCAAATTATATCAAAAAATTTTGATTCTTGATAATGAAGATGAGAGGTTGAAAGAAGAGTGTAAAAATTTCATTTCTTTAAATGATGCTAAACAAATAGATTCTAGTTTAGAAATAGGTGATGCACTAACTTATGAACTTAGTTTTGATAATCTTGGTAGAACTGCTGCTGGAATACTATCAAAAGAGCTTGATTATCATATACAAAAACTAATAGAAGAGAAAATTTTTGATAAGTATAAGCAAAAAATAGGAAAAATAATATTTGGTGTTGTAACTCATATAGATAGCGATGAAAATACATTTATAGAAGTTGATGATATAAAAGCTATTATGCCTAGAAAAAATCGTATAAAAGGTGAAAAATTTAAAGTAGGAAGTGTTGTAAAAGCTGTTATAAAAAATGTTTATATGGATAAAATTTATGGTGTTAAAGTTGAAATTTCAAGAACGACGCCTAAATTTTTAGAAGCTCTTTTAAGTGCTGAGGTTCCTGAAATAAAGGATGGCTCAGTTATCATTCAAGCAAGTTCTAGAATTCCAGGCGAGAGAGCTAAAATCGCAGTTACTTCATCATCTCCAAATATTGATCCAGTTGGTGCAACAGTTGGAACAAAGGGGGTTAGAATAAATGCAGTAAGCAGTGAGTTAAATGGTGAAAATATAGATGTTATAGAATTTGCAGCTCAGCCTGAAATTTTTATATCTCGTGCAATGAGTCCAGCTATAGTAAGTTCTGTAAAGATAGATGATAAAAAGGCTATCGTGTCTTTAGTTAGCGAACAAAAGAGTAAGGCTATTGGGAAAAGCGGTATAAATATCCGTTTGGCTTCTATGTTAACTGGTTATGAAATAGAGTTAAATGAAATTGTAAAAAATGCTAATACTACAACAAGTATTGAAGATAATATTGACGTTAAGAAAAGTAACGATTTAACAGATCTTAAAAAGCTTTTTGGAGATTTATAAATTTAAGTCCTAAAAAAGGACTTAAATTTGCTAACAACTATAACAAGTTTTAAACTCAAACACAGTTGGTCTTTTTTCATAAGGCCAAACTTGGCTTTTAAATTTATAATGCTGATAAGCTTCAACAAATTTATCGTCCATGATAGGAGATAAATACGCATTATCGCGTATTAAAGCTTCTAGCGAACCGCGTAAAGTGTGCGGGAATTGCTCGATTCCTCTTTGTCTGATCTCATCAAGAGTTAATTTAAATAAATTTTCATCCATTGGTCCAACTGGCTCTGTTTTGTTTTTAATACCATCAAGTCCAGCCATAAGCATACTAGCAAAGGCTAAATAAGGGCAAGAAGTGCTATCTGGGAAACGCATTTCAGCTCTTACTGAGTTTTCACCGCTGCCATAAGGAATTCTAACTGATGCTGAGCGGTTTTGTGATGAATAGGTTAAAATGCTAGGTGCTTCAAAACCAGGAATTAGTCTTTTGTAGCTATTTGTACTTGGATTTGTAAAAGCAGCTACACTTCTTGCATGGCCTAAAACTCCACCTATATACCATCTTGCAATATCGCTTAAATTTGCATAATTGCCTTCTTTATAAAATAAGTTTTTACCATCTTTCCAAATAGATTGATGAACATGCATACCGCTACCATTATCTCCATGTATAGGTTTTGGCATAAAAGTAGCTGTTTTGCCATTTAGGTGAGCCACCATTTTTACAATATATTTATATATTTGAACATTATCAGCAGCTTCAACTAGGGTTGAATACTTAACCCCGATTTCGCCCTGTGCTTGTGCAACTTCATGATGAACAACAAATACTTCAAGTCCAACTTGTTCTAAAACTTGAACCATTTCGGCTCTTAAATCAACCATGCTATCAACTGGTTGAACTGGGAAATATCCACCTTTTCTACCTGGTCTATGACCTGAGTTGTATCCGTCTTGATAATCTTTTCCGCCATTCCAGCCACCTTCTTCGCTGTCTATTCTATACATAGCACAATTCATAGAATCTATTATTTTTACATCATCAAATACAAAAAATTCATTTTCTGGACCAAAGAAGCAAGTGTCGCCTATGCCACTTTCTTTTAGATATTTCTCAGCTTTTTTGGCGATAGATCTTGGACATTTTGCATAAAATTCATTTTTGTAAATATCATAAACATCGCAAATTACAACTATCGTGACATCAGCTGTGAATGGATCTAAAAATGCAGTTCCAATATCTGGAATTAATACCATATCTGATTTTTCAATAGGCTGCCAAGCATCAAAACTACTTGCATCAAATGATATTCCTTTATGAAAATCTTTAGATAATCTTTTATAATTATAAGAAACATGATGCCAAGTTCCTTTTAAGTCAGTAAAACGAAAATCAACAAAAGCTACTTCGTTTTCGTTACAAAATGAGTAAAACTCCTCAATATTGTTTACAAATTTGCCCATTTTTTTATTTCTCCTTAAAATTTATTTCGTATTGTATCATACAAAACATAAGAATTAAATTTAAAACTCAACAAAATTTCTATCTCTATTTTTAAAGATGGCAGCTTTTGTATAGCCGAATTTTTTAGCTTTTGCCACAGCTCTTTCGGAGTTTAAGCCAACTTGATTTTTAGCATGAGCATCTGAGCCAAAAGTTATTGGTATATCAAGTTCTGCCATTTGTTTTAAAATTTCATCGCCAGGATAAAGTTCGTTTACTGGTTTTCTATATCCAGAAAGGTTAAGCTCAACTACCATATCAGCTTTTTTTATGGCTTTTAATGCATTTTGTGATAAAATTTTTATATCTTTTGTTGGCTTAAAATTAAATACTTTTATAAGATCAATGTGTCCGACTATATCAAATAATCCTGATTTTGCCATATTTTCGATACTAAGAAAATATTTTTCATAAATTTCATCTATATTTTTATTTTTGTATTCTCCTATGTATTCAGGATTATCAAATCCCCAAGAATCTAGAAAATGAACCGAACCTATGAGATAATCGCATTTTGATTGTAAAACACAATCTTGCATAAAATTTGGTAAAAAATCTACTTCATATCCTAATGAAATATCTATTTTATCTTTAAATATATCTTTTAATGTTAAAACATCTTGTTCGTATTTTTTTATATCTTCAAATTTCATTCTATATTCTTCATCAAATTTCATGGGAGCATGATCAGAAAAGCCAAAAAATTTTGTTTTATTTTTTATGGCTTGCAAAATATATTCTTCCATACTGTCTTTTGCGTGATTGCATAAAACAGTGTGATTGTGTAGATCGACTATCATTTTATCTCCTAATTTTTGAGTGTCGTTTTGTAATTTTACAACCAAATTTTATACATTAAACAAATATTTCAGCAAATTTTTAATATAATATGAAAAGATTTTGCATTTAGGAGTTTTTATGACGCAAGAAGAACTAGACGCTCTAATGTCCGGCGGACTTGATGATGTATCACTTATGGATGAAGAAACAAAAGATGATATTGAAGATAATATCAATGAAGAAAATATTGTTGATAAGAATGAGCAAAAAGATAGCAAATATGATGATGGGTTAAATAGCGAAGAAGCTAAAAATTACAAGATTAGCTCAACATCGGCTTGGCCACCACCACCACCAACAGAAGATCATAAAATGGTTAAACAACTTGATGATGTTACAAAAGATTCTGAAGTAAAAGCTACTGAAATGTTTGATAAGCTTGAAACTATCACAAATTTTTGTGCAGATGCTGAAAATTCTGCAAATAACATCATAGAAGGACTTGATTATAATATAGAATTATTTACAACGCTTTGTGAAAAATTTCCAAATGTTGGAACATTTAAAGAAGCTTTAGAAAGAAATAATAATCTTAAATCTGATACAGAATCAGCTATTAGTAATTTACAGATGGGGCAAGATGAGATTATGATGATTATGGATATGATGCAGTACCAAGATATACATAGACAAAAAATAGAGCGTGTTATAAATGTTATGAGAGCACTTAGCAAATATATGAGTAGCTTATTTGAAGGCTCTATAGATGATGAAAAGCGTGTAGGTTCTGCTATACACATTCAAGGTGATACAGAGACAGAAAATGTTGTTAGCAATGAAGATATAGAAGCACTTATTGAGAGTTTAACTAAAAAATGATAATACCAGAGCTGTTAAGTCCTGCAGGAAATCTCTCAAAACTAAAAATAGCTCTTGAATATGGTGCTAATGCTGTATATGGCGGAATTTCAACTTTTTCTTTAAGAAGTAGGGCTGGAAGAGAATTTGATAAAGATAGTTTTAACGAGGGTGTAAAATTTACTCATCAAAAAGGTAAGAAATTTTATGCAACAATGAATGCTTTTCCTTTTAATTCGCAGCTTAAAAATTTAAAAACCTATATAGAGCTTTTAGTTGAAATGGGTGTTGATGCGTTTATAGTAGCAACACCAGGCGTTATTTCTTTGATAAAAGAGATTTCTGATAAGGTTGAGATTCATCTTTCAACTCAAGCAAATGTTATGAATTATTTAGATGCTAAGATGTATTATGAAATGGGCGTAAGTAGGATAGTTGTTGCTAGAGAGATGAGTTTAAAGGATGTAGTTAAAATAAAAGAAGAAATTCCTAATCTTGAAATAGAGATATTTTGTCACGGCTCTATGTGTTTTGCTTATAGTGGAAGATGCCTTATAAGTGCGGTTCAAAGTGGGCGTCTTAGTAACCGAGGAAGTTGTGCTAATGATTGTAGATTTAAATATGAACTTTATGCAAAAAGCGAAGATAATTCAACGCTTTTTAGATTAAATGAAGATGAAACTGGAACTTATATATTTAACTCAAAAGATTTGAATTTAGCTTCTCATGTAGAAAATATCATTAAAACCAATAGCATAGATAGTTTAAAGGTAGAAGGAAGAACAAAGAGTGAATACTATGTTGCTTGTGCAACAAAAGCTTACAGAATGGCTATAGACGATGCATTGAGCGGAAAATTTGATGATAAAAAATATCAAAATGAGCTTAATACTTTAAAAAGCAGAGGTTTTATGGATGGATATATAGTTCATAAACCTTATGATAGAGATGATTCACAAAATTTTAATTCAAATCTTGAAGATGGTACAAAAGAAGTGCATGCTATAAGTGAAGATGGTGAGTTTTTTAAAACAAAAGGCAAGATAAAGCTTGGAAGTAAGTATGAAATTTTTATGCCACTTGGTTCAAAATTAGAAGAAGTTGATAATGAGTTTGGAAAAGTTTATTTCAAAAACAACACATATTTTATTGAATTTAAAAAACTTATTAGCTCTAAAGGTAAAGAATTTGATGAAATTCATAGTGGTAATGAAAATGAGATAAAACTTCCGGTTAAATTACCTAAGTTTAGTTTTTTGCGAAAGGAAATTGATGAAAAATGATATTAAATTTGTATCTATTATAATGGGTAGTAAAAGTGATTATGAGATAGTAAGTGAGTGTGCTAAGATTTTTGATAAATTTGATATTTTATATGAAATGATTGTTAGCTCAGCTCATAGAAGTCCAAAAAGAACAATGGATTATGTAATAAATGCTGAGAAAAAAGGCTCGCAAGTATTTATCTGTGCTGCTGGAATGGCTGCACATTTAGCAGGAGTTGTTGCGGCTCATACTACAAAACCAGTAATTGGTATACCTATGAGTGGAAGTGCGTTAAATGGCGTAGATGCGTTGTACTCTACTGTTCAAATGCCCGGAGGAATTCCTGTTGCTAGTGTTGCTATAGGTAAAGCTGGTGCTACAAATGCCGCATATTTGGCTATGCAAATTTTGGCACTTAGCGATGAAGATCTTGCAGCAAAGTTAAAGAAAGATAGAGAAGCTAAAAGCAAAAAAGTCGAAGAAGATTCTTCTAGCATAGAAAAATTACTTTAAGGATAATATATGCAAACATATCTTGAGATTGATGAGTTTTGTAAGCTTGTTCATTTAGACCGCGAAGTTATAGAAAATATGATCGAAAAAGGAACGCTAAATTCAAAAGAGGAAAATGGTGTTGTTTATATAGAAGCATCGCAAGGCACAATGAGTATAATCCCTTCAGATATGCAAACACCGGTTATGCAAAATACTTCTTTGCCAGGCGAGAGTTTTGTAGAGAAAACCATAGGGACTATTTTAAATTTACACGAAAAAGTATTGGATGCAAAAGATGAAACGCTAAGTTCTTTAAGGAATGAAAATAAATTTTTAAAAGATGCAATTTGTTCTATGCAAGAGCTTTATGATGAAGATAGAAAAACAGTTGAGCTTTTATCAACTCAGTTAAAAAACTCTCAACAAGAAGTTGAGTTTTTAAAGCGTAAATACAAACTTATGTGGAACAAAGCAGTAGATAATTTTAAAGAAAAATAGTTATGCGTTTTGTGGAAATTTTAGAAGAATTTGAAGTTTATGGATTTAGTGCAAAAACTTCAAATTTAGATGAAACAAAATCGCCAAAAATAGCACCATTATGGGGCAAATTTCTACAAAGCTATGATGGTAAAAGTGAAATTTATTGTACTTATAGCGATTATGAAAGTGATGTAAATGGAGAATATATTTTTTGTATAGGCACCAAATCACAATCTTCTTTAAATTTAAAGACATCAAAGATTAGTAGTGGTAAATATGCAGTCTTTACTTCTAAATTTGAAAATAGTAGCGATACTTTAAATTTATGGAAACAAATATGGAGTTTTTTTGAAAGTTCAAATTTAACAAGAGCTTACAAAACAGATTTTGAACGATATTTTGATGGAAATTTAGAAATTTATATAGGGATAAAATGAATGACATTTTCGCAGATTATTTTAACATTACAAAAATATTGGCATGAGCAAGGTTGCTTGATAGTTCAACCTTATGATATGCCAGCAGGAGCTGGAACTTATCATCAAGCCACATTTTTACGCTCTTTGGGACAAAAACCATGGAATGTAGCTTATGTAGCTCCCTCTCGCCGTCCAACTGATGGAAGGTATGGCGAAAATCCAAATAGACTTGGAAGTTATTATCAGTTTCAAGTTATAATGAAGCCAAATCCAGCAAACTTGCAAGAGCTTTATCTAAAAAGCTTGGAAGTTTTGGGGCTTGATCTTAAAAAACATGATATAAGATTTATAGAAGATAACTGGGAGAGTCCAACTCTTGGTGCTTGGGGACTTGGTTGGGAAGTTTGGCTAGATGGGATGGAAGTTACTCAGTTTACATATTTTCAACAAGTTGGCGGAATTCCTTGCGATAAGATAAGTGGCGAAGTTACTTATGGTTTAGAGCGACTTGCTATGTATCTTCAAGATGTGGATAATGTCTATGATATCATTTGGGATGATAATAAAGGTAGTATCGTAACTTATGGTGATGTTCATAAAAGAAGTGAGTATGAGTTTAGTGTTTATAACTTTGAAGTTGCTGATACAAAAATGCTTTTTTCGCATTTTGATAGTTATTTTAATGAGTGTAAAAATGCGCTTAGTAAAGGTATAGCTCTTCCAGCGTATGATTATTGTATGCTTGCTGCACATACATTTAATGTTTTAGATGCAAGAGGTGTTATAAGTGTAACACAAAGACAAGAATATATATTAAAAATTCGCGAATTAGCCAAATCTTGTGCATTGGTGTATTTAGAAAATGAAAATAGAAAAAATTTATAGTATTTTAGATGATATCGCACCATTTTGTGACCAAGAAAAATGGGATAATTCTGGACTTCAAATAGGATCAATGAAAAGTGAGTTTGGTGATATTTATTTAAGTTTGGATATAGATAGTAATATGATTGATGAGTTGAGTCAAAACTCGCTTATTATAACTCATCACCCTCTTATATTTAGTGGATTAAAAAGTATAAATACCGCTTTGTATCCATCAAATATCATTAAAAAAATGCTTAAAAAAAATATATCTTTGATATCTATGCATACAAATTTTGATAAGTATGTTTTAA